>NZ_JBFTNT010000246.1:0-6373 GCF_056397585.1 Pedobacter sp. 05L430
ACAGGTTCTGACCTGAACACCTTTTTACAGCTAATAGAATATTTACCCGAAAACGCAAAAAGTATTTTAATGACCTTCTCGTTTACGTTGATTGTCTTTATTGGAAGTCTGGTCTGACCTCTGACCTCCGCCATTGGTAATTCCCTGTTGCTTTTTGTCGTCTTTGGCATTGTGATACATTCGATCTGAAGTAGGTTTGCCCTGTTCCGAACTGCTATGCCTTGCATCTTGTCTGTTCTTCATTGTTCTAAATTTAGGTTAATAAATTAAGCTTGATACATTAGCCTTCAGTTATATAACGATCACACTTTAGAATTGTTTTAATAAACAGGACATTAACACACTTGGCTATTTTGAAAATCTCATCTGGTAGGGAAAGTTAATCTTATTCATGAGTGTTGCTTTAACAATCGGCTCATTACCAATAAAAAAAAGCTGTCAAATTAAGTTATGACAGCTTTTCTGGGTTGCGGAATGTGCTAATTTCCAGTTATTGAAATCTGTTTAAGATTGAATAAAAGCCAGAAGATCTTTGTTGATAGTGGGTGCCTCAGTAGCCGGCATGCCATGAGGAAAACCAGGATATGAAATCAATTTCCCGTTTTTTAGTAATTTGATGGCTTTTGCTCCCGAGATAGGAAATGGAACGATCTGGTCATCTTCTCCATGCAAAACCAGTACCGGAATATCCACACTTTTAAGGTCCTCTGTGAAGTCTGTTTCTGAAAATGCCTTAATACCACCATGATGTGCTTTTACGCTTCCCATCATTCCCTGTCTCCACCAATTATCCCTGATGCCCTGCGATATTTTGGCACCTTCACGGTTATAGCCGTAAAAGGGGATGGTGAAGTCCTGGAAATATTGTGCCCTGTTAAATGCGGTACCCTGACGTATTTCGTCAAATACAGCCATCGGTACACCATCGGGATTGTTTTCTGTCTGCAACATTAATGGTGTTACCGCGCTGATAAGTACAACTTTAGCGACGCGGTTTTTCCCCAGGTTTGCAGCGTAATGAATCGCTTCGCCGCCGCCTGTTGAGTGGCCGATATGTATAGCATCCCTCAAATCGAGCGCCTCGGTAAGGGCTGCGACATCTGCTGCATAAGTATCCATATCGTGTCCACCGGAAACCTGACTTGATCTCCCATGCCCCCTGCGGTCATGGGCGATTACTCTGTATCCTTTTTGCAGAAAGAACATCATCTGCGCGTCCCAGTCGTCGCCTGATAGTGGCCAGCCATGATGGAATACCAGTGGTTGACCTGTTCCCCAATCTTTGTAATAAATTTCAGTTCCGTCTTTTGTGATAATCTTAGCCATAATTTTAGTTTTTAAGTTGTGCTTTTCGTTGATAAATCAAAGCTCTAAAATTTTTGTGGCCATTGAGTTGATGTAGGATAAGAAATTTTGATTTCGTTGCAATAAAATAGGATTAGACACACAAAAATTAAGGAAACAAAATCTCCACTAATAACACAGGGTATTTGACTTGTCACTACAAATTAAACTTCTGTGCATTCAGCAAGAAACGAATAGACTGTCCAAAAATATTTGAAAGGAACACGGCTGTTTTTTATATTTGCAGCGAACATCTTATTTATAATGTACGCAGCCGGATTTCATAATTCTCCGACAACACCGGAAAATAAATATAAAAACCACCTTAAATGACAAAATTCATGAAAGGGATACGCTGGTTGACTGCCTGATGAGACAGGTCATGTAAAAGGGCGTAGTAAAAATTTTTGACCTGTAATTGAAAACCTGCTTTATGATTTTTAGAACCGCGAAACTTTCAGATATTAAACAGATGCAGGTAGTACGGCATCTGGTGAAAGAGAATACTTTGAGCAATCCCGATCTTGTTCCTGATAAAGATGTGGCGTATTACATTTCCGAAAGAGGTAAGGGGTGGGTTTGTGAGGTGGATGGTAGGGTTGTGGGTTTTTCAATTATTGACCTGTTGGAAAAGAGTGTCTGGGCATTGTTTGTAGATCCGGAGTTTGCAGAAAAAGGGATTGGAAAGGAATTGCATCGACTAATGATCGATTGGTATTTTCAGCAGACTAAGGACAAGGTAGTTTTAGGGACAGCACCGAATACACGTGCAGAACGATTCTATCCACTTCAAGGCTGGACTCAGGTCGGAAGCTATTCCAATGGCGAAACTAAATTTGAATTGACTTACCAACGCTGGATTCATCGTGCTTTATAAAAAATGTTTAGCGAATCATTTATTCGTTTAGTCAGCGTAAGGCGTGCACACATTTGCCGTACCATCCTTAGTATTGTTACCCTGGATGGGTTTATCTTTCCCGTACTCCGCCTTAGCTGCCCTGCAAAACGTTTTTAAGCATAACCCTTGATATTTCATGAAGTTTTCAGAATATTTGTTGAAAGCGATGTTTGTTATTTCCCTTCTTTAGTAGTAAACCTCTTGTTGKAATGGTTCATCTGATTAAAACAACCCTTCGGCCTATGTTTGATATATTTTTTGAAAAATACCCGAACTATTCGATTGTACTAAAGGCAACAGGCGATGTATCGGATAAGTACGAGGGCAAACTGCCTCCTCAGCTTATTGACTTTTGGAATAGCTATGGGTTTGGAATCTTTATGARTGGCTATCTGAAGTTGATTAATCCGTTAGAGTTTCAACCTGTGTTTGATGAAGCCTATGACAATACGGATGTCGAAATCGTTTTTGGGGTTACTGCCCTTGGAGATTTCCTGACCTGGACAGGTGATGCGATCCGGGCAGTATATTTTAGAAATGGCAAGGATTCCATTATAGAAAGTGGGGATGACATGGAATGGTTTTTTGATATGGATTTAGCGGATGAGGGCTTTTTAAGGGCTAATTTGAGCGACCATAATTACCTCACCGCCAAGGAAAACCATGGAGCCCTGCAATACGACGAATGTTTTGGGTATGTGCCTTTGCTTAGTTTAGGTGGGCAGGAAAAAGTGGAGCATCTTCAGAAAGTAAAAATAAAAGAACATATTGCTATCATTGCCCAAAGTTTTGGCAAGATCAAGTAAGGTAAAGGATGTTTTTTTGATGAAGCATACATCGCTATGCGAAACTTTCGATAGTGGATCTTTGGACAGGTCTTAACCTGATGCCTATTATTAATTTGGGGTTCATGGGAAAGAGCAATTCCGCGACCTGTTCAGCGCCGACTGCAGGAAATTAAGGTAATGCACAAGGCAATGGCAATGTCCCCAACAGTGCCTCAGCAAAATAATCAATCTTTTTTCCCTTCAGGGTGTTTAAAATAGCTTTCCAGCACCGATATGAGTTCAGGTGATGCTTCTTTTGTACTACGTCTGTCCAGAGTATGTTGAGCTGAGTTGTACTTTTCAATAAAGGTGGCCTGGGTGCCATTGAATTTCAAAAATCCCTGCTCAAAATACCTTTCTTCGATTTCTCCAGAGGAATCCATCGTATGGAACCAAAGCTTCATCAGTGCGCCCGTTTGTTTATCGAAATAAAGCCAATGACAAGTTTCAGTATAGCTTGCGTTTTCTGGAAGATCCAAACGCTTGATCTCCGCAATCATTAGGCGGGCATTTTCAAAAAAATAAAGGATTTGGAATTTGGAAGACATTACCCAAAATTACCGTTTTGCTAGAAATACTGACCTATTTTTTTTCATTTTGTAATTTCGATAGATTTCCGCTTTGCAGTCCAGTAGATTTTCCTCTCATCAGCTCAAGTGGGCATCAAAGCATAAAATAAAACGCAGGATCAATGGCTCCTGAAATATTAAAACCATAAGTGTTTAAGATTGTTGTATTTACACCTAAACATTTTCACTATGAATATCCAGGAAAACCTCAAAAATAGTCAGGACGCTAACGTTAATAATGATGCCGCTCATGCGAGCCTTAAATCCTCTTCCGTACAGCCACTGAAAACCAGGGATAACAAGCGTAAGCATAATATTAATGCTAAGATGAGCATATCTCGAATGCAGGAAGAAGGACAGAAAGACAAAGCAGACCAACTGAAAGATCAGACAGGCGTGCAGGAGAATGGCAAAGAAGACGATGCCATGAACTATAAAAGCGATCGGGAAAATGGGGCTTACAATTCTAAAAACATTTAGGTGTTATCGATTTATAGGATTCTAATTAATAGCTATTTATTATGGAAAAGCAAATTCGAGATCAGCAGTCAAAGGAGCTGGAAGAGAAACGTAAAAAACAAGGTTTATCTGACTTTGAAGACAGTAAAGTTAACAGCCCTAGCGAATCGAAAACAGATACGGATGACGATAGCCCACCAGCTGATGCACTTGCTCCGTTCAGACGTATGGGTGAGCCAGGCTCAAGGAAATAGCGCTTCAGTGTGATGATAAAATTATTTGTCGTTTACGCCGACAGCTGGTAAATCTGTTCGAAGATTCGGGGCAATAGCAATCCACGATTGCTATTGCCATGATCTGAATATCAAGTATCTTTATTTTGTGATGAAAAAACTTAATTAAATGGGAAATATTGAAGAAGGATGGGAGCCATTTGAGGTTCAGGTGATCATTGAAGGGGAGCTGAGACCACTACTTGTAGTTCCTGATTTGGAAGAGCCTAAATATGCCATTTTCGACCAGCATACCACCCTGGGTGTGATGTGGCAGGAGTTGGGTGGAAGTGGCAAAAGCTGGTGCGGTGAAGGAATGGCTGTTGAAGCTTTACTCGAGCATCTTGGAGAGCAAATCGAAAATTACCTGCAGAACAAGCCTATATAGCATCCCAGAAAAGCCCAGAAAAACAGTACAGTTTAAGGCTTAGTTAATTTGTTGCTTGCCCCGGTAACTCTCATTTCCTGGAAGTTTTTTCAGTTAGCACCACATCCGCCATACAGGTGAACCATCGCTGACGAGTTCTTGGTTGATCAGCTCCCAAAGATCATGTTCATTTACTGGATTTTTAATCGAGTCAAACTGTTCATCTTCTGTTTCCTTTAAAGATACTGAAAGTACACCAGCTCCTGGAGCCGGCGCTTGATCATTGTTTAGTAATTTCATCTGTTGATTGTTTAATTAGTTAACACCTTTACGGTAAGAAAGTTTCGAATAACTGACTACATCCAAAGTTCCGGCAGCTTTCATTTGACATGCCTATAATGCAAAGGATTGCCAGACGGTTGACCAGCAGATCTGTGCCGATGAAACTGAAGAAGCGGATACATAGGAAGCATATACTTGTAGAAATCGAGGGATTTGAAGAGTTAAAAATCCGGAAGAAAATCTTTTAGTCTGCAGAAAGGAGCATGATGGTTATCCCGTAAGAATTGGATATACGCTAACAGCATATTATTACAGAAATCCTAGAGTGGGGGATTTGTACCTAAGCGCAAAAAAAAAACGTCTTATTTCGTGTCTGAGTTTTTCGACAAGAAAATATGTAGGAGGTTTTTTAACACTTTTTTATGAATCATTCATTTCGGGTCAAAATTGTCGCCTGAGCGACTGCCGGGCGTTACCAAAAATTGCGTGGTCGAATTACAAATATAGGCGACGAATTTTATTTATATCTGACATCCCTGAGCATAGCATTTCGTCGGGCTTAAAAACAAGCTTCTCTCAATCACTAAAAGGCTTTTCACGAGTTTCTCCAGTATGCAGATCAAATCAGCATTCCTGAGGTCATAATATGGTTCTTTCCCAATTTTGGACTGTCAGATGAGGCCGCGTTCTGCGAAAGAGGTGGCCTCATATGGAATAATACCCAGTCTATGCCGGGTTTTTTGTTTTTCCATGATTAGGTTAATTGAAGGTGTATTTAGGACAAATGACAGTCGAATGAAAATTTGTTATATTAGTAGCAATCAAAAAATTAAATGTTATGAAAAAAATATTTGTACTGTCTCTAATTGTGACTTTGTTTACTTCAGCAACTTTATTTGCTCAGGACAAACCAAAAGAAGATAAAAGTAAACGCCCGAGTCCGCCTGCAATCGCTAAAGGAACAACTAAATCAGGCACAGCAATCACGATCGATTACAGCGCACCTTCGGTAAAAGGCCGTACTGTAGGTAAAGAAATCGCACCATTTGACGGTAAAGTTTGGCGAACCGGAGCAAACGAGGCCACTATTTTTGAAGTGGGTAAAGATGTGACCATTGACGGAAAAGCTTTGCCAGCCGGAAAGTACTCATTGCACTCGATTCCTGGCGCGCAGGACTGGGTGTGGATTTTTAACAAGACCGCAAACCCGGCGGGTCCCTATGAATACAAGGAAGCAGCTGACGTCATTCGCGTAAATGCCAAAACTGGAAAAGCAAAAAGCTTCGTGGAAAAAATGACTTTTACCATCGATAAATCAGGTAAGGTTGTTTTAGAATGGGGCAATATTTCAGTGC
>NZ_JBFTNT010000247.1:0-6368 GCF_056397585.1 Pedobacter sp. 05L430
GGGTTAAAATGGTGATTGCACCTTTTTATCATATTTCATCGCCGTTGTCGTTGTCTATTGTTGGAGGCKTTTTGGTGTTGAGTGTAGTGGCTTCGCTGGTGTTTTCGCCTAAGAAGGGGGTTGAGGGGTAAGAGGTAAGTTGGCATAATCAAGGGATCTCTCCTGGAGTCTCGTTAAATAAGAAAGCCTGGTCATTTGACCAGGCTTTCTTATTTAACGAGACTAGTATTTAAACTAGTGAGGTACTTAGACTAGTGAGATACTAGTATAAAGTAAATTCAACTCTACGGTTTTTCTGACGACCATCAGCAGTTTTGTTAGATGCGATAGGTTGGTTTGGACCGTAACCTGTTGCTTCGATACGTGAAGCGTTTGCACCTTGTGATACCAAATAAGTTTTGATAGCTTCTGCTCTGTCTTTAGATAAACGTAAGTTTAACGCCATTGAACCAGTGTTATCTGTGTGACCAGCTAATTTCAAGCTAAAGTCTTTAGCTACTAGTAATTCAGCTACTTTATTTAAAGTTGCATATGAAGTAGAACGTATAGTTGATTTACCTAAATCGAACTCTAAGTTTTTGATTGCTTCGTCAACAACTCTACGGTCAGCCTCAGTAACAATTACTTTTTCTTTGATGATCTGAGCAGGAGCTTTTAATGGACATCCAGCACCATCTACCACTGTGTTTGCAGGAGTGCCAGCACATTTGTCGAATTTGTTAGCTACACCATCTCCATCATCATCACCTAATTGAGCTTCTAATGCTTCTTTGTCTCTTCTTGCGTTTTCTTCAGCAGTTGATAATGCTCTTCTTAATTCTGCACTTTCAGCAGCACTTTCTTCGCGGATAGCAGCGATAGGGCTGAAGTTTTGTAATTGAGAAGTTCCTTTTCTGCCTAAAGCAATCTCGATACCTGCGTGAGCATATGAGAATCTGTCGTTAGCACCAGCTGTTACCCCATCAAAGTTATTTGATTTCATGAAGCTAACTGTGTAGCCTAAATCGATGTTAACACCTTTTGATACGCCCAATTTGAAACCTGCTCCAATTGGAACAAACCAATTTTGATCATATCCTGTGCTTGCACCGCCCGGATGATCGGTTGTTGCTGCAGATGACATGTAACCCGCACCAATTGTTGCATATGGTGAAAGGAAATTACGTTTTTGGTTTAAGCTCATGTTGGCGATAGTAAAGTTACCACTAACAGCTGCCGACCAGTCGATTCTAGATTCGAAAGTTGATTTAGTACCGGCAATAACGTTGGCACCTTTAACTTTACCTGCAAGGAAATCGGCCTGGATACCAAATCCCGGTACTATTTGTTTTTTGATGTAACCACCGTAACCCCAAGATTCGTAAGGAGTATTGAAGTTTCCATTAGTTCTGTTATTGAAAGGGGTATAATGCGTTAACATACCACCGTTAAGTCCTACAGACCAGGTGCGGAAATATTTCTTAGCGAATTTTTCCGACGATTGAGAGTCAGCCTCCTGTGCAAATAATTGCGCTGATAGACCCACCATGGATAATATCATTGCTGCTTTTGTAATTTTTGATTTCATGTTTTTTATAAATTAGATATTTGAGTTCTCTTCAGTTTCATTTTAATACTGAATGATTATCTGCTTGTAATAATCCTGCCAAAGCCAGTTTTATCTAATTTTAAATTTGAATGTGCTAATAATCAGTAGATTAGTTTTGCTTTCAATTTATACCAAAAAAAGGAAACGAACGTTTAAACGTAAAGATTTTTGTATAGTATTTAATACAGTTTGTGCCCGAACGGATATTTTATAACTCGAAAGTTTCACCTTTTTCAGGTAAATTAACTTTGTAGCCAAGTGCTGTTAATGCTTCGCCAAGCATGTTCATGCTTTTTATTTCTCCGTGAACCAGAAATACTGATTTAAGTTTTTCGGAATCTTGCTGCTTAACGGTATTAACCAGGTCGTTATGATCGCCATGACCGCTTAACAGATCTGTTTTTTGTATGGTGGCGTAAACCATGAGATCGCGGTTCCTTAAGCGGACAATTGGATCGCCCCGTAATAACCTGTCGCCAAGTGTTCCTTTGGCGCAATAGCCGATAAATAGGATGGTGCAATAATAATTTTGTATATTATAATAAAGGTGATCCTGAATACGGCCACCCTCCAGCATCCCGGCAGACGAGATGATAATACATGGTTCGTGATAATTGGAGACCGACTGGCTCTCGCGCTTATCATGTACGTAAGAGAGTTCCTCAAATTCAAATTCATCGCCTTGTTTGCGATAGAAGTCTTGAGATTCCTGGTTTAACAGGTGGTGATGTTTTCTGTAAATATCTGTTGCAATGGTAGCAAGTGGACTATCGACGAATATTTTTACGGGTGGGAGCAGTCCGCTGCTAAAGATTTTGTTTAGGGAATATACCAATGCCTGTGTACGACCGATGCTAAAAGCGGGAATGATTAGCCTGCCCGGGTATTTAACGCATGATTCGTTTATGGTTTCTATTAACTTTTCTTGCAGGGTTACATCGGTACTGTGCAACCGGCCACCATAGGTGGATTCGGATACTAGATAATCGACCTGTGGTAGTGGTTCCGGATCCACTAAAACCGGGTAGTTGGTACGGCCTATATCGCCGGTAAAGGCAATCTTTTTCTCTACGCCTTTATCTTGAAGGGTTAAAACTATTGCTGCAGCGCCTAATAAGTGCCCAACGGGGATAAAGGTTAATGAGACATTGTCATTTAAACGGAACTCTTTGTGGAAGGCTATGGTAACAAACCTGTCCATGGTGTCGTTTACGTGTTTTTGGAGATATAAGGGCTGAGGTCCTGATCTGCCGCCTCTTCGGCCTTTAGGGCGTCTGTTTTGCTTGCCAATAAATACATTTACGGAATCGTGTAAAAGTAATTCGGTTAAATCGGCTGTTGGTGGTGTGCTTAGGATTTGCCCTTCGAAACCCAACCGAACCAGTGTTGGCAGGTTACCGGAATGGTCTATATGGGCATGGGTTAGGATAACTACATCTATAGAAGCCGGATCGAAAGGGAAGTATTGGTTTTCTTCCTGAAAGGTTTCTTTTTCATAGTCGAGCCCACAATCAATTAATATATTATAATTTTCTAATTGTAAAAGATGCATGCTTCCGGTTACCTGTTTAGCTGCTCCCCAAATGGTCAATTTCATAGTTTTTGGTTATCCTAATTAGGGCAAGATATCATTTTAACAGTTAAGCGTAAACTAAAATTAGAATTTACCTTTTTGCAGCCACTGTACCCAATTGGTTATCTGGTAATTATATTTTAATACTGTTGATGATTGATTGGAGTTAATTATTTTCCAACTGGTAAGTTCGTTTATGAATGTTGGTGGCACCAGCCCGGAGTTGATGGCTGCTTGTGTATAAAACGCTTGCTTTTCTGGATGGTGGGCTGTGCAGGCATTGAATGTGTACCCGAAACTTTCTGTTTCTATGATATGGGTGCTGATGCCAACGCAATCTGTTAAATGAATTAGATTTATTGGGGATTGCCCATTTGGGGAATTTATTTTGCCTGCGAAGAACTTGCCCGGATCGCGACCAGGGCCAATGAGTCCACCGAACCTGAGTATAGTTGTTTTGAAAGATGGATGGTTTTTGAGGATGGTCTCGGCTTGTTTCATTGCTTTACCGGATGGGGTATCGGGATCTGGTTCATCAGTTTCTGATAATTCGGTATTACGATCGCCATATACTGAGGTGGAGCTTATAAATAGTATGTTTTTGACACTGTTGTCTGCTGCCTTGCAGATTTCGGCTATTTTATCTGGAAAGCTGGCCTGCTCAGCGCTGCTTCTTTTAGGCGGGATACAGATGACTAATGTGTGGCTATTAAAGAATGCAGGGTTGTAGTTTATGCTTGGTTCGTTAAAACTGACTAAATATGGTTCTATTCCTTCTGTTTGAAGGGTTGGTAGTTTATTGGCACTGGTTGTTGATCCTTTTACGTTGTAGCCATTGGCGAGTAGGTGTTTTGCTAATGCCAGGCCGTACCAGCCACATCCTAGTATGCTGATTGTTTTTTGCATGTTTATATATTTTAATTTAAAGCTGCCGTCGCTACCTTAAAGCTTTCGTCATCTCGACGATAGGAGAGATCTATTGAATTGACATAACCAGGAGATCTCTCCTATCGTCGAGATGACGGGGAGGGTGCAGTATGAAAAGACATTGTTTTATACGAAAAAAGCCTGATCAGGATTTATGATACAGGCTCTTTTTTGATTGAAAGAGGATTATTAAAGAACTTTTACATTCTGAGCCTCCGGGCCTTTTTTTCCGTCGTTCAATTCGAATTCTACACTGTCACCTTCATTTAGCTCTCTGAATGAATCTCCTGCTATTGCAGAAAAATGTACGAAAATATCTTTTCCTCCATCTTCTGGAGTTATAAATCCAAATCCTTTTGCAGAATTAAACCATTTAACTTTTCCTGTTGTACGCATAGTATTAATGTTATTTCGATGTGAAAGTAATCAATTGAATATTAAAATCAAAATGTTGCATTTGGAGTTGCTTTGTTGAATTTTTGAAACTTAAAAGTTCAACTTTTGTTATATGTAATGACTTAAATGAACTTTTATGGCTGCTAAAATGAAAAAGAAGGCTGATCTGAAACTGAAGAAAAATAATTTGGATGATGATAATTTAGGATTGGATGCTGACCATTCGTCGGACCCRCCATCATTAATGACAAGATTAGACGACGATAATGACCGGATTTCAGGAAATAGGGACGGAGAAAATGATGCTGAGGAAAATTATAGTAGCGTAGTTTACAGTCCGTTAGATGATAAATAACGTTTTTGGCACCATTTTCTCTAGATATGGGTAGTAAACTAAATTTTATAGTCATGAAATATTTATTTTCAATAGTAATAGCAGGGACAATGTTATTATCGGCGTGCTCGAATAACAATGAAAAAGAACAAGCCCTAATTAAGCAACAGGCAATTGCCGCAGTAAAAGACAGCTTGAAACTAGATAGCTTTAAAAAAGCAGAAGTGAAGAAAAAAGAGGATGCAAAAATTGCTGCTCAGGTGAAAGAAGAAAAAAGAACTTTACTATTAGCTGAAAGAAATGAAGCTGCTTCTCAATCTTCCGGAAACCGAAATTATGAAGAGCCGGCTGCTTCCAAGAAAAAAGGATGGAGTGAAGCTGCTAAAGGTACTGCAATTGGTGCCGGAGCAGGAGCACTTGGCGGAGCGCTAATTGACAAGAAAAAAGGAAGAGGTGCCATTATTGGTGGTGTTGTTGGTGCGGGTGCAGGATATTTAATAGGAAGGGATAAAGACAGAAAATCTGGAAGAGTACAACCTAAAAATTAATACAGGTTAAGATTTTACTATCTTTTAAAAAAAACGGCTGTTATTTATATAACAGCCGTTTTTTTTTGTTTAAATTTTCGTGGTATTTATTTTTAATTAAGGACTGTGGAATATATTCTACAATAAGGGTGTTTTTGATTTAATTTATACTGTGTACACAAAAGTGTGTAATAAGTGTGAAACTTATATTTAGTGTGTATACAGCCGAAAAACACCAATAAAGGCTGATTTTACTGTGAAAAATTATTGCTGGCTTGATTTTTTCAATTAGGTAATTAAAAACAGTAAAAAAAATGAGGCTTAACATCGGTTTATTAGTATTAATTTTCATCTCTTTGAGCAGTTGCACAAAAAATTCGACATTTAGCAATCCTGAAATCGCTATAAGTAATGAAGGAATACTGAGAATTGAATGTGAGAACTGTGATGTGAACTATCACATTAATAACAAGGATTTTAATGTTAGTGTTTCTAACGGAAGTAATGATATCCCATTTTATTATACGAGTGACTTTAAATTAAAAACAGAAGTAGTATCAAACGAAGATCAAAATATAAGAGTACTGGTTATTGATTCTTTTGGACGTGTGGTTTCAAATGAATTGAACACAAGAGGAAAAGGGGAAGTTAGTAAAATGGAGTTTGCTATTAAAACAAAGTAATAAGGATTAAAGTGTAGAAATTGGAAAGTGATTGAGATAATTAACTAAAGATTTTAAGAAAGGAGACAAGATTATGGAAAGTAATACAACAAATAGAAAACAGATACTGGTTGTTGATGATGAGCTAAGTATTCTTAGACTATTAACATTTATATTGTCTGCCGACTATGATCTTGTGATTAAGAAGAGTGGTATAGAGGCAATAAGCTGGTTAGAGGAAGGGAATGATCCTAATTTAATTATATCTGATTTGATGATGCCTTATTTTGATGGCAGCACATTGATTAGAAATCTGAAAATTAGCGGCCTTTACAGAGATACTCCCGTTATTTTATTATCG
>NZ_JBFTNT010000248.1:0-6274 GCF_056397585.1 Pedobacter sp. 05L430
AAACAATACCATATTGAACTTACTGATATATTGAGAGAGTATCTTGAAAAACGCTATCATGTTAAGGCACTTGAGCAAACCTCTGAAGAGATTTTTGCAGGTTTAAGACATATGGAAATTACGGATCAAAACAGGAGTAAATTACGTCAGATATTAATGCTGGCCGATCTTGTGAAGTTTGCTAAAGGGATGCCTTTAAACGCAGAAAACGAGCAAAGTATCGAGAATGCAATCAGTTTTGTGACCAACACTAAAGAGATTAATCAATTACCCGATAATAAAGCGCAAAATGAAACTGTTTAGTGGAATCGAATTTGCTAATCCAGGGTTTTTCTGGTTACTACTGCTGGTACCTTTAATGATTGCCTGGTACATCTGGCGCAATAAGAAGCTTCAGGGTACAATGCGCATATCGTCTGTTAAGGCCTTTATGGGTGTAAAGAAAAGCGGCTATGGTGTTTTACGGCATTATAGCATTGCATTGAAATCATTAGCCCTTATTGCAATAATTATTGGCCTGGCCAGACCCCAGAGTGCATTAAGTTGGCAAAATACAACAACAGAAGGAATAGATATTGTTATTGCTACTGATATTTCCGGAAGTATGCTTTCTGAAGATTTAAAGCCAAACAGGCTGGAGGCAGGAAAAAATATTGCTATAGACTTTATAAAAGACAGGCCCGATGACCGGATAGGTCTTGTGGTATTTAGCGGCGAAAGTTTTACGCAGTGCCCGCTTACCATTGATCATGATGTATTAATTAACTTATTTAAAGGAATTAATAATGGAATGATTGAAGATGGTACGGCGATAGGAATGGGCCTTGCAACAGCTGTTAATCGCTTAAAAGATAGCGAGGCAAAAAGTAAGGTGGTTATTTTGCTTACGGATGGCTCTAATACGGGTGGTTCAATACCTCCGGTAACTGCTGCCGAAATTGCCAAGCAAATGAACGTGCGTGTTTATACAGTTGGGGTGGGTACTAAAGGATATGCACCTTATCCTGTAAAAACACCTTTTGGTATACAGTATCAGCAAGTTCCTGTTACCATTGATGAAGGAACGCTTTCCAGTATCGCAAAAATTACCGGAGGTAAGTACTTCCGTGCTACAAATAACGATAAGCTAAAAGAGATTTATCAGCAAATTGATCAATTAGAAAAAGCAAAGATCGCTGTTACACAGTATCATAAGAAAACAGAGCGTTTTTTGCCTTTTGCATTGATTGCGCTGGCTCTTTTGCTGGTTGAATTTGGATTAAGAAATACATTGTTTAAAGGAGCTTTAACTTAATATATGTTACGTTTTGAACACATAGCGCTTTTATGGGGGCTAGCTGCCATTCCATTGTTTATCCTGATTTTTTTTCTGGTGCGCCGGTGGAAAAGAAAGGCGCTGGCCAGTCTTGGCGATAAAGCTACAGTAAGGAAAATGATCCCAGAGGTTTCTTTTACCAGACCGGGATTAAAGTTTATCTTTTTTACCGTTGCTTTTGCATCATTAGTTATTGGTGCTGCCAATCCTCAAATTGGAACTAAGGTGGAAGAGGGTAAAAAGAGCGGCGCTGATTTAATGATCCTGCTTGATGTTTCCAATAGTATGCTTGCAGGAGATCTTTCTCCGAACAGACTTGAAAATGCAAAAAGGGCAATATCACAATTGATTGATAACCTTCATAACGATAGGATAGGGATTATCATTTTTGCAGGAGAGGCTTATGTTCAGTTGCCCATAACAACTGATTATTCTGCTGCTAAATTGTTCCTGAATAACATTAGTACAGATATCGTTCCGACACAAGGAACTGCAATTGGTGCTGCAATTGATATGGGTATGAAATCTTTTGATTTTGTAAATGGAACAAGTAAAGCAATGGTACTGATGACTGATGGAGAGAATTTTGAGGATGATGCTATTGCCTCTGCAAAAAGAGCAACCGAAAAAAATGTTGCAATACATGTTATTGGCCTCGGTTCTGCAGAAGGAGCTCCGGTTCCAATTTATCAGAATGGCAATCCAACAGGCTTTAGAAAAGATGAAAAGGGGCAAACGGTTATCACCAAGCTAAATGAGCAAATGTGTAAGGAGATCTCTGAAGCTGGTAACGGAGTTTATGTTAGGGCCTCGAATGCCAATAGTGGATTGGGAATTGTGATGAATCAGATCAGCAAAATGGAGCAAAAGACATTTGACAGTAAAGTATTTAAGAATTATGAAGACAGGTTCCAGTTTTTTCTTGGGTTTGCTTTAATACTATTGGTTATAGAATTCTTTATCTCAAGTAAAAAGAACCTGAAATTAAGTGAGTTGAATTTGTTTGAAGTAAGAAAATAATGAAGCAGTTTATCATCATCATATTTATATTATTACAAGGCACTTTGCTTTTTGCTCAGAAAGAGAAGAAGTATATCCATAAAGGGAATCAGCTGTATCAGGAAAAGAAATATGCTGAGGCCGAGGCGAGTTACAGGGAATCGGTAGATAAATCGAAGGCTTCTGTGGAGGGAAACTTTAATCTTGGTGATGCTTTGTATAAGCAGAAGAAATTTGATAATGCTGCTCAGAAGTTTACAGATATTGCATCATCATCTGAGAATAAAGCGGTTAAGGCCAAAGCATATCACAATCTGGGCAATTCATTACTAGAGTCGAAAAAGCTGGAAGAAAGCATCGAAGCTTATAAAAAATCATTGATCAATAATCCTAAAGATGATGAGACTAGGTATAACCTGGCTTATGCGCAGGAAAAGCTGAAACAACAGCAGCAACAACAGAATAAGGATAAAAACAAGGATAAAAATAAAAAGGATCAGGATAAGAAAGATCAGGATAAGAAAGACCAGAACAAAGATCAAAATAAGGATAATAAGGATCAGCAAAATAAGGATCAGCAGAACAAGGATAAAGACAAGCAGGATCAGGATAAAAAAGATCAGAAAGACGGACAACAGCCGCAACCTGATAAATTGTCGAAAGAAGATGCTGAAAGAATGCTTGAAGCCTTAAAGAATGAGGAAAAGAACACTCAGGATAAGCTTAAAAATAAAAAAGCAAAAGGTGTAAAAGGCCGTATTGTTAAAGACTGGTAGACTGAGTATTTTTGCGCTAAAATGAAAATGAAACACTATATATTGTCGGTATTACTGCTGTGGACAAGCGCCTTGTTTGCCAATGGAATAAAATCTGGTGCCCAGGATGTAAAAGTTACTGCATCGGTAAGTAAAAGTGTGGTGGGTACAGGAGAGGCATTTGAAATTAGTTTTTCTGTAAATGGCAATATAGAATCGTTTAATCCACCAGCCCTTAATGGCTTTCAGGTCGTTGGGGGGCCAAATCAATCCTCAAGTTATTCATCTATTAATGGAAACACAACAGCCAGCATGTCTATTAGTTATGATCTTGTTGGGGTTAAAGAAGGTGAATATATTATAGGACCGGCACTTGTTGTTGTGAATGGAAAACAGGTTAAGTCAAACTCTGTTAAAATAAAAGTAGTAAAGGGTAAGGCTGTACCTCAAGGGAATCAGCGAAATGCGGTACCTCAGGGAGATAAGGTTGCGGAAGGAAATAGTATAGACATTTCAAAGCGGTTATTCCTTAGAGCGGTTGCAAATAAAACCAATGTTTATATCGGGGAGCAGTTTTCAGTTTCCTATAAATTATATACCAATATTGATCTGGTAGACAATGCGCTTGATAAATTGCCGGATTTTAATGGTTTCTGGAGTCAGGAGATCAAAAATAACAGCCAAAATGTACAGTGGGAGATCGAAACTTATAATGGTGAAAAATACCATGTTGCAACCCTGAAACAGATTATTCTTTTTCCGGAGCGTTTTGGCAAGCTCACGCTCGATCCTTTGGCGATGACTTTTGTGGTAAGGCAAGCTGCACCTTCAAATGATCCTATTGAACAGTTTTTTGGAGGTTCTTATAAGGATACAAAATACAAGATTAAAAGTACACCAATTACCATTAATGTGAAACCTTTGCCGGAAGCAGGCAAACCAGAGGGTTTTAATGGGGCCGTTGGAAACTTTTCTATTGGGGCTAACTTAGATAAATCATCAGTTAAAGCCAATGAAGCATTAAACTATACCCTTAAAATTACCGGATCAGGTAATTTAAAGTTGTTAAAGGCTCCGGAATTAACCCTTCCGGCGGATATAGAAAAGTATGATCCAAAGGTAAACGATGATATTAAAGAGACCATGACCGGTGTTTCCGGCAGTAGGGAGTATAGCTATTTACTTATCCCAAGGCATGAAGGCAATTATACAATTGAACCGTTAAAGTTCTCTTATTTTAATCCAGCAACGGGAAGATATGTGAGCCTCACATCCGGATCATTTCCCGTAAAGGTGGCAAAAGGCGACCMAGGTTCAAATGTTACCGCTTATGCAACAGGTGGACAGCAGGATGTTAAAACGCTGGCAAAGGATATTGCTTATATTAAAACAGGAAACCCTGGTTTAACAAAAGATGGCGAAGGCTTTTATGGTTCAGCTTTATATTATATGCTCCTTTGTACAGGTCCTGTTCTATTTTTAGCGGCATTTGGATATAGAAAATGGTATAGAGAAAACAACAGAGATGTTATAAAGGTAAAGGGTAGAAATGCCAACAAAATTGCAGCTAAACATCTGGCCAGTGCCCAGAAGCAATTGATCAGCGGAGATAAAAAAGCTTTTTATGAGAACGTATACAGAGGATTGTATGGTTATTTAAGCGATAAATTAAATATCTCTGCCGCGGATTTAAATAAAGAGAATATTGGGGAACAGCTTAAGTTAAGGACTGTTAATGAATCCATAATCGATCAATTAACAGATACGCTAGACCTTTGTGAAATGGCGAGATATGCACCTATTTCTGGTATATCTGAGCAAGAAGTATTTGATAAGGCGAAAACTATTATTAACGATATAGAAGACAATGCATAATCGCTTGAACCACTTTTTTTACAGTTTTATACTGCTGGTGATATCGCCTTTGTTTTTGTGTGCCAAAGGGAATCCGGAGGCGCTGTTTGCGAAGGGTAACAGTCAGTATGCGAAAGCACAATATAAAGAGGCTGCACAATCTTATCAGGAAGTGTTAAATGATGGGTATAAATCAGCTGAGGTATATTTTAACCTGGGTAACGCCTACTATAAAATGGGAGAGATGGCACCTGCTATTCTTTATTACGAAAAGGCATACAAAGTTACGCCAGGAGATCAGGAAATTAGCTTAAATCTTCAGCTTGCTAACTTAAAGATTGCCGATAAAATAGAATCAGTACCAGAATTTTTTCTGACGAAGTGGTGGAAATCTTTCTTTCTGTTTTTTTCTGCACAAGCATTATCCGGGTTCGCAGTTGCGTTTTTACTGCTGGGTTTTGCTTTATTGATTGTTTACCTTTTTGCCATTTCGATCTCAATTAAGAAACCAGCTTTCTACGCTGGTATAATTCTACTTGCTCTGGGACTGTTATCCATTTTTATAGTAAGCACACAAAACAGTTACCTTAATAGTAGCAGTCAGGCTATTGTATTTAATGGCACCGTGAATGTAAAGAGTGGCCCTGATGACAAGTCAAAGACACTTTTTGTGATTCATGAAGGAACCAAAGTTACCATTAAGCAAAACGACAACAACTGGATTAAAGTAGAGTTGCCTAATGGAAACATTGGTTGGGTTGAGGTTATTGCCGTAAAGGAAATTTAAACCTTTCTAAAATCAACAATTAATTCATTCTATTTTGTTTCCGGATGTTCCTTCCCATTGTGGCAGGTAATGCAGGAAATTGCTAAAAGAGCTTTTCCATCTTTGTCTTTACTGCCAATCGGGTGAAAATATTTTTTATTAATCTTCATTGTCATACGCATCATATCTCTGGCAGTTTCTTTTTCCGGTTTTTCATCGCTGGCAAAATCTAGTTTTTTAGGATCGTCTTTTCTTGCTGCATGGCAGAAGTTACATTTTACTCCTAAGGCTGTTTTAAAGCCATCCATAACTTCTTTAAGCTGATCATGACTGATGTCTTTAGGAAGAACCTTCAGGTTTGTAGGCTTTTCGTCGGCCTGCGGCATAAATGCGCTTAGCATAACGACTGTACTTAACAATACAGATAATGTGATGGTTTTTTTGTAGGTCATTTTGAGAAGTTTGATAAACTAATATACTAAATATCAATTAAAATATATTCAGGTAGAAGAGTTGAGAAGTATAATCGTTACAAAGAATTATATTTACACCTTCTGACTACAACGGGACTATTACAGTTAAATA
>NZ_JBFTNT010000249.1:0-6266 GCF_056397585.1 Pedobacter sp. 05L430
GCAGTACAGGAAGCATTGGCAGAACTGGGTGTTAAGGAAAACGGGAGAAACAACTATGGAACTGACGTTGGCGAAGTGCAAGGTACTACCGGGGGGTTTACGCCGGGCGGAAATGGAGATGCATGGTGTTTGGATTTTGCCCAGATGAAGGTGGCAATAATTGAAGATTTCTATCAAAAGGAATCGCCGGTTCCTGCTACTGCTAATTGTGTGGATTGCTGGAAGGGATCTGAAAAGGTGGCCGGCTTAACCACATCGGTACCAACGATTGGCACTTTGGCTTTAGCACAATATATAAACAATCCAACAAGGGGTCATGCCATGGAGTGTTATGAGCTGCTTGGAGGGGGGCAAATGCGGACTGTTGAAGGGAATACTTCTGCAAATGACATGACTAATGGAAACAACTCCGGTTTTAATGTGAGGAACCAGAAACTCAATAACAGAGACACCTTAAGAACGCTTGGATTTGTATATGTATATCCAAATAATCAGGTTCCTACATAAAAGTGTATTCTACTTTAAATATTTTAAGTTTAAACCAATTATTGCTAGTGTGCTTATTATTGTTATTGTGGCGCTAACAGAGATAGAATGTAGGATTGCGGCACTTCCGCCTACGCCAATAGCTCCAAAAACTGCGACCCCAATAGCTCCGGCAGCTTGCCTTACGGTATTTAATGCAGCAGAAGCAGTACCTGACAATGATTTATCTACGCTGGATAAAATACCGTTAGTCATGGCGGGAACGGCAAGTCCCATACCCATCGGTATAATTAGAAATGGCAGGAATAACTGCCAGTAAGGTGTATTATCTTTAGCTATAAATAGCCCTGCAAACCCAACAGCAAACATTGCGAGACCTATTATAATTGGTTTCCGTATACCAAATTTATTGATTACACGACCGCTGATGAGATTGGAAATAACGAACCCTACAGTTAAAGGTAGAAAAGCCAGGCCAGCGTTGAGCGATGAATAATGGAGTACGTTTTGCAGATAAAGACTGAGTGTAAAAACAGTTCCATAGTAAGCGCCATTTAAAACGGCACCAAGTAAAAGCAGTACGTTAAACGTAGGAGCGTCAAAAAGATGAAGCGGCAGCATCGGGTGATTCACTCTTTTTTCGATAGTTAAAAATGCCACAAGCGTAGCGGCACTAAAAAGCAGGCCTCCAAATATTACCGGATCTTTAAATCCAAAGTTAGGCCATTCTATAATTACCGCAATCAGTGCTGTAATGGAGAGCATCCAGGTAATTTGTCCGGCGATATCAAATCCTTTGTTAACCGAGGTCTTATTTTGTGCCAGACGAAAACTGAACAGGAAACCAGCGAGACAAAGCGGTACATTCACAAAAAAGATATAACGCCAGTTGCTAATCTGGATGAGTAAGCCCCCAACGATAGGACCGGCAGCTATGGCGGCACTTCCTGCCGCGGTCCACAAACCTACTGCACGTACGCGCTTTGCAGGATCATGAGCAAAAGCCTGATTAAGTATGGCAAGAGAACTAGGGATCATGGTGGCCGCACCAACTCCCTGCAGTACTCTAAATGCAATGAGGGTAGCTGCGCTTCCGGCAAATCCACAACCTATAGAAGCGATCCCAAAAATACAGATGCCAAGTTGAAATATACGTTTTGCACCTAAAAGATCGCTTAAATTGCCGGCAGATAGCATAAGCACTGCAAAGGCAAGGGTATAGGCATCTATTACCCATTGTAAGGTAGTAATACTGGCATGATAGGTTTTGGCAATAGGAGGCAACGCAATATTTACAATAGAAACATCTAGCTGTGCAACTACAAAGGCCAGACTTGTTATTCCGACTATCCAGCCAAAGGGAACGGTATGATTAGGGGAAGTTGTTGTGTTTGATAAACTCATCGCTCGTTTTTGCAAGTGCAAAGGTGCACAGAAAGGACGGTTTTTTCTTAGCAGTTTCAGTTTGTTACTTTATTTTAGCAAAAATATTTTCAGAAATACTAAATCTCTTTGACTATGACCGGAATCGATAATTTCAGTGCTTTTATATTGTCAGCAATAATTGTAGTTATTACCCCGGGTATTGATACCATACTGGTTTTAACAAGAAGTATTTCAAGCGGGAAAAAAGCCGGTATGTACTCAGCATTAGGTGTAAGCACGGGCTTACTGGTACATACCTGCGCAGCTGCTTTTGGATTATCACTTATTCTCGCGAAATCTGCTTTAGCGTTTATGATTGTTAAATATTTAGGTGCAGCCTATTTAATTTATATGGGCTATAAGGCACTTTCCAGCAAGGGTGATCGTACAGCGTTAAAATCAATACCAGTTCAATATATAAGAATGGAAAAAATGTTTTGGACCGCTTTTTTAAGTGATGTTCTAAATCCGAAAATAGCCATGTTTTTCCTGGCTTTCCTTCCCCAGTTTGTTTTAACTTCGGCAATAAATAGCCCATTTCCATACCTTATTCTTGGGGTAGTTATCTTTTTGATCACGCTCGCATGGTGTGTTTTTCTGGCGCTGATGGGTGGGAATGTAGCTAAGTTATTTAACCGAAGTCCTAACACTGAAAATTGGCTGAACAAAATCTCKGGAGCTGTATTTATTATTCTGGGAATTAAGGTAGCATTGACAAAGTCATAAGGAATAAAGTAATACGGAATATCAAATGTTAATTCTCAATTAGAAACATCGTCATTTTTAATTCCTCTCCTGGTTTTCCTTACCTCATCTTTTAGCCTTCCAAAATTATAGTTCAGACTGATTCTGTATGAACGGAGATAAGATTGGTTGTGGCTTAGCTCTGTAAAATCGAACCCGGTGGTGGTTGTTTTAAGGGTTCTGAACTTATAAAAGGGATTATTTAATGCTGCTGTTAAGCTTAATTTTCCTTTGATGAGTTCATGGCTGCTGCTGAAACTGGTATTTACTTGTCCTTGTGTTATAGACTGAAATGTTTTGGAAGCAGGGTTTTTTCCAATTACACTGAGGTTTGCGCCCAATCTCCATTTTGGTGTTGGACGATATCCGCCTGTTAAGGTAAAATTGTAAAACAAATCTTTAGAATGTGGTATCACATTTCCTTCAGTTTTAATATCCAAATAATTAAAGCTCCCATTAAAATTAAAGTTCAGACTCTTGGTTACCGTATATCCCAAATTGAGATCTGCTGCCAGAACAGCGCCTTTTCCAATGTTAGCAAATGTATTTCTGGTAATTCCGGACGTCGGATCATAAGTGAAAATTCTGAAATCCAGATTATCAAATAATGAATAAGCTAATCCAAGATTAATAGAAACTTTACCATTGTGGTTATATCCTGCAAGTATGTTATTCACAGACGAGGGCATAAGGTTAGGGTTGCCGGTTGATTCTGTATTTGGGTTACTTCTGTCTACAAAAGGGTTAAGCCTGTTGATGCCAGGGCGTCTTAACCGTTGTGAAAACCCAAAACTAATGTTATCGCCGCCCTTTAACTGATAAGCGATTGATAAAGAGGGAATCAGGTTTAAATAATCCTGAGAAATATCACCATCTACAATGGTTTGCTCAGCACGCAATCCAGCCTTTATCCCAATGTTCTTTCCATAATTGTATGCTATTGAAGTGTAGGCAGAAAACACATCCTGAGAAATCTCAAAATCGTTAGCCTGAAACTGAGCTGCAGAGTAATCAAAATTGCTGCTGTTGTTTCTAAGGATAGCCTTAATGCCCGATTCCAGTCCCCAGTTTTTAAACTTATCGGAGTAGTCAGCTTGTGCAGTATGCTCATTGGAACCGGCGTGATTATTTTGCAGAAATCCGGAATAGGGATAGTTTGTAATTTGACTAAGAATGAGGCCGTTTTGGCCATCACTATTAAAATTTGTATAGCGATAGGATAGGGTTAACGCCCTTGTTTTCTTTGATTTAGAAGAGATCTGATAGTTAACTGAGGCATCTATATAGTCGCTATTGCCATCGTAGGTATTTTGTATGTGATAGCCTTGTAGTAATTCTCCGTTTTGAGTGAGCGACGAGACCTGGTTGCTGAGTTGGGCGTTTTTGTTGCCATTAAGATTGATCTGAGCTGAGATGAGCTGTAGTGGGGTGATTTMATAGCTCACATCGGTTCCAAGATATCCGGTTCTGCCGTCAGATTTATTATCGCCATCTTGAGTTAAGGTTTGAGGGTTATCGCCGATGGCATTTCTAATCAAATTATTTGTTGTGACAGGGGTTTTAGAAAGCGAGCCACCGGTGAATACCGAAGCGATAAGTTTACCAGATTTAAAATTAAAAGATCCACCAGCGCCCGGGCCACCTGCAGGAAAACTTTCATTGAGATTTAAAGAGCCATTGTATCCATCGGCGGGTTTTTTGTTAGTTACGATATTGATGATTCCTGCGAATCCTTCTGCATCATATTTTGCTGGTGGATTGGTAATTACTTCGATCTTTTCAATAGTTGATGCAGGCATGCTGCGCAAAACTTCCTTAGGGTTATTCTCGATCATACCAGATGGCCTGCCATTGATAAAGATCTTAAAACTAGTGCTATTTTTAAGTCTGATGTTTTGCTCTGCATCTAGTGAAACAAAAGGAATTTTACGCATCATTTCCAGAACGCTGTTCCCTTTACTATCCGGATCGGCTTGTAGATCGTACACAAGCCTGTCTATCTCTTGAGTGACTATTGGTTTGCTGCCGGTAATGTTTACCCCTTTCAATTGTTTGGTGTCTGGAGATAATAGGACCAAACCCTGATCAACGTGCAGTTTTGTAGTATCCTGAAGAGATATTGCAAATGTTTTGGCCTTATAGCCGATACTCACTATTTCAAGTTTGTATGTTCCAGACGGTATTTGACTTAATGTAAATATACCGGTGCTGTCGCTTATCCCTGTCTTAACAATTGCATTTGTTGAACTAATGATGTTGATTGTAGCCCAGCCGGCCGGTTTTTTGCTGACGGAATCCATAACCTTCCCGTTCACAGAAAAGTTGGGTATTCTGGTTTGTGCAGCCGATTGATTATAACTTGTTATGATGGCGAAAAAGCCTATGATAAGAAATAAACGTAGTTGAAGGTTTTTCATGAGTTTTGATTTTTGGAGCGCCTTAGGGTTTGGACAGCGCATAGCGCTGCCATTGCCCTTGAAGACCTTTTTGTGTTCAGTAAATTAAAGAAGTAGGGTTGGGTTGTTTTAGCCCTGGTCTTTTTCAGATTTCCTCACGAGGAAATAATAAGAAAGGAAACCGGCGGCAATAAAGATCATTTCAATTCCATAAGGCAGGGGAGAATCAACCTGGGCATCGGGAATGTAATTGATAACCACTAAACCTATTCCGCCAAAGAAAAGAATAAGACCCCATTTAAGTACTGCAATCTTATGGTTAAATGATTGGCCCAGTGAGTTTAGTATTTCGGGATTTGTAAGCCCTGAGTTGATTAGACGATTCTTTAAAATGAAGTTGAGAATGGCAATTACAACGATTGCTGTAATAATGAATAATGATATTGAGATGGTTATACTTTCTATGTGGTCCATGATGTCTGTTTTTAAATGTGATTTATTGCCCAAGTAGACACGCCTGCCAATAAAAAGGTTGCAGAAAAATACATCTTTTTAAAATTATTATTTTTTTTGTGGAAACTGCAACATTACACAGCATCCGGGTGTCTACTATACGATGTTAAATGAAAAGGAACTAGTTGCCAAAATATTGCGAGGTGATGCAAGAGCATTTGAAGCTCTGGTTAAGCAGTATGAGAAACTTGTATTTCATGTAACAAGCAGACTAATAAAAAATGATGAGGATGCGACTGATATTTGTCAGGAGGTTTTTATAAAGGTATATCAGGGACTGAATAAATTTGGCTTTCAATCTAAACTAAGCACCTGGATTGCCCGAATTGCTTACCTGACGTCTATTAACCACCTGAGGAAATATAAACAGGAACTGCAAAATAAGAGTGAGGCAGATAATGATGAAATAGATAACTACCACTTTAGCGAGGAGACACCAGAGCGACTTATGATTAAAAAGGATGTTGCAGCTTATGTGCAGCATTTGTTGTTACAGCTGCCTTTGCAATACCGCTCAGTACTTACCTTGTTTCATTTGGAGGAGTTTAGTTACCTCGAAATACAAGAGATCACAGGAATGCCTGAAGGAACCATCAAAAATTATTTGTTCAGAGCAAAGAAATTATTGAAAGAAAAACTGGAAATTTATTTAATAAATGAATGATATGGAAGCGAATGAGAACAGAGAGGACAAAAGGGATC
>NZ_JBFTNT010000250.1:0-6266 GCF_056397585.1 Pedobacter sp. 05L430
ACCCATAATCATGATTGCCGATCCGGTTTTAGTAAACTTTCCTAATCCTTTAATGCCCAAAGGGAAAATAGCAGGCCACATTAATGAATTTGCCAGCCCCAAAAGTCCAACAAAAATTACTGAATAGTAACCGGTGGTTACATAAGCGGCACAGATAAATATTACACCCAAAATTGCACAGATTTTTAATGCAGCCTGTTGACTGATGTACTTAGGAATAGCGATAATCCCTATCACATAGCCAACCAGCATACTGGTTAATGTAAGTGTTGTAAAGTACTTGCTAATGTCGGCACTGATCCCTAAAGCTTTACCATACACTCCAATTATATCGCCAGCCATAACCTCCGCAGCCACGTAAACAAAAATACAGAAGGCTCCTAAAAATAAATGTGGAAATTGGAAAATTGAAGTCTTTGTCGATTTTACATCATCACCTTCAATTACCTCTTCCTTATCTACATCCACTTCAGGCAGGTGAGAGTATTTAATGAACAATGCAAAAGCAGTAAATACAATTGCTAAAACAATGTAAGGTGTATAAACGCGACCTAAAACCTCGGCTAAAAGGGCTTCTTTTTCAGCAAGGGTAGTTGCTGCATCATTAATTTTGGCTTCAATACCAGACGCATTTTTAAGAAACAAGGTACCCATAATAATAGGTACAATAATGCCGGCAAATTTATTACATAACCCCATTATACTTATGCGTTTCGCCGCACTTTCTATCGGACCTATAATACTAATATATGGATTTGAAGCAGTTTGCAACAAAGATAGAGCAGCACCTTGGATAAATATACCTGTGAGGAACAGACCAAAACTTCTTGAACTTGCAGCCGGGATAAAGATTAAAGAACCGAAAGCCAAAATAAGCAATCCAATAATGATACCATTTCTAAAGCCCAGTTTTTTAAGAATCCATGATGATGGCAATGCTAAAAAGAAATAAGCAATATAAGAAGCAAATGTTACCAGAAAGGCTTCAAAGTCAGTTTTCAAACCACAAGCCAGTTTCAGAAAGGGTATTAATGTGCTGTTGGCCCATGTTACAAAGCCAAAAATGAAAAACAGAGCCCCAATAGTTACAATGGGCGAAATTACAGTCGATTTTGTTTGGTTGGTCATAATTAGGTTTAGGTTTTGTTTACTGTTTTTGTTTTTTTGTTAAAAAATTTTTGACTTTACTCTCTAAAAGTATAAAAATATACAATAAGTTACTAGCATAGCCATTCATTAAACCAAAGTATGCTATTTACACTTAATATTTGCTCATTTTGTTTGCGCAAACGTTTGTGTATCCTATCAATTACCATGTTATTAAAAAGTTGTGGTGCTATTTAGGCAGGACAGCCAAATTGGGGAAAAACTATCGATACCGAAGTTCAACCATGATCCTTCTGCCTTCAATCTTAAATTTAGCGGGACCGGTTCTTTCGAGCTTATTGAGTAATGAATAGATATTACTGAACCTGTAGGTGGAGCCGGTGTATAAGGTTTTACCAATATTGCAATCGGCATATATTACATCTACATCATACCAGCTTTCAATCCTTTTCATGAGAGATTCAAGAGTTTCATTCTTGATGGTAAAGAAACCTTGTTTCCAGGTTATCGCTTCTTTTATATTTATATTATAAACATGGGCATTCTTATCAACAAGGGCTGAATGCGGGCTTGGTTTTAAAATCAAGGATTGATCGTTGGCTCTTAATATTTTAGATCGGGGCAATAAATTGGCTTGCGAATCATTACTTTCAATTACGCTTTTATTATTAAGGTAAATAAAAAAGCCTGTAGAAAGTGCTAAAAGAATAATGGCGGTGGCTCCATATTTTAAGAATTCATAATCCCATTTCTTTGTCAATTCAGGTTTTGGAGAAATATATACTTGATCTTCAGTAGGTATACGATCGCCATATTTTTCCATAAAGTTTGCAAATGCCGCAGGTGCGCTTGTAAAACTTCGCATCTCCATTAGTTCAGCTTGTCTATAAGACGGATCCGTCAGCTGATCAAACAAAATCTTGTTTGTCTTGCTTTCAGATATCCATATCTCCAAATCACGCTCATCAATTGCGTTCAGCTCCCCTCTAATCTGCTTACCTATGATGGACACTATTCTTTTAATTTGCTCTTCTGATTGCATCCTTTTTCGATTGATGCTATTATTACGATGCGAAAACTCAATCGTACTAATCAAATCTTTTTTTACCTATATCCCATTGCCTGCAGATCAAACAATTCAGCATACCTTCCTTTCTTAAGGATCAATTCTTCATGACTGCCGATTTCTATCAATTGACCCTTCTCTAGTACAAGTATTCTATCGGCCATGCGCACAGTAGAAAATCGGTGAGAGATCAGTACAGCAGATTTCCCTTTTGTTAATTCCGCAAAACGTTGAAAAACCTCATATTCAGCCCTCGCATCAAGGGCCGCTGTTGGCTCATCAAGAATTAAGAGTTGTGCATCCTTCATATACGCTCTGGCCAGAGCTACTTTTTGCCACTCTCCACCAGACAACTCTACTCCTTGAGAAAAGCGTTTACCAAGCATCTGATCGTAATGAAAAGGGAGCTTTTCTGCCAGTACATCTGCTAAGCTTTGTTTTGCTGAATTTTCTATCAGAGCTCTATTATCCTGTTCTTGTATATTTCCAACTGCAATATTTTGTGCAAACGTCATTTGGTAACGGAGATAATCCTGAAATATAATACCAACGTTCATCCGCAATTCGTCCAGGTCATATTCTTTTAAATTCACCCCATCTAGCAATATCCTACCCTCTGTTGGGTCATAAAGCCTTGCCAGTAACTTAACCAATGTAGTTTTGCCAGAGCCGTTCTCTCCTACCAATGCAAGCTTCTCATCAGGATGAAGTGTAAAGCTTAAATGGCGGTTAGCCCAACGTTCTGAATGTGCATATTGAAACCCGACATCTTCAAACTTAAAACCTTGTCTAATGGGATTCGGGAAAGGCTTAGCCTGTGGCAAATTTCGGATTTTAGGCTGGATTTCAAAAAACTCAAAGAAATCACTAAGATAAATAGCTCCCTGAGAAACTGCTGTAAAACGTAACAACACTCCTTCAATTAACGAGCGCATCTGTCTGAACGAGCCTGCCATAAATGTAAGTTCACCAATAGTAATACTTCCACTAATGGTTCTATATATAATATATACATAAGCAAGATAATATCCTGTACTTCCTAAAAAGGCAAAAAAGGTGCCCCATACCGAGCGTTGTAAAGACAATTGTTTATTCTCTGTATAAAACCTTTCTGAAAGTGTTTTAAAACGGCTAATGATAAAACCGGAAAGATTAAATACCTTAACTTCTTTTGCCGTTTCGTCGCTAGCACCCAGATAGCGAACATAATCAAGTTCTCTTCGTTCAGGTGTTCTCTTTCTTGAAAGGGCATAACTCTGATCATTAAAATATGATTCACCCAAAAATGCAGGGAGAATAGTAACCAATAATACAACTATGAGCCATGGATTAAAGGCAACTAATCCTACTGCAAGAAATCCCATGGTAATCAGGTCCTGGATCTGACTCATTACCTGCGATAATAGCACAGTACGGCCCACCGTTTGCTGCCTTGCCCGCTCCAGTTTATCATAAAAGATCGAATCTTCAAACTGGTCTAAATCTAAAGTTGCGGCGTGGTTCATGATCCTTACTGACGTATAATTGGAAAACAAATCACCCAATAAACCATCCATCAAATTAATAGCACGGCTCAGAATATCAGTTAGTATAGCTAATCCAAACTCCAACGCCACCAGTTTCCACAGATATTCTTGCGAATGGCTGGTTCCGTCATTGCTTAAGTGCACTACTTCATCAATGATATGCTTACCTACCCAAAGGATAGCGAGAGGCATAATTGATCTTGCAATTCGCAGGGCAAAATTGCCTATCGTCATCCATCTGCTGGTTTGCCATACCAGTTCAAAAAACTCTGGCAAATTCCTGAACGCGGCTATCCGCTCTTTAAAAGTTAAAGATTTGATGTTTAAATCTGCAGTCGCTTTTTTAGGATTCAAATGGCATTAAATTTTCACTAAATTAGAAAAAGGAAGTCAATTAAGGTCTTTTATAACAGGAAATCCTCATAATAGTTTAGTTCTAAGCCACCCCTTTTAACCTGCTCCGCATAACTTTCTCCGATTGGGAGTATAATATGACTCAGTTGTATCTTTCTATTTTGAACAGATCTGAGCCGAAATAAAGGAATAATATAACTTCTGTGAATTCGCCTAAATTACTGTTCTGGGATGAACTCTAGTATCTTTTTTAAAGACATTAATGTTAAAACAGGCTTATCATTAGTCAAATGAATCTTTATGTAATCCTCCATACTCTCAATATATCTGGGGCTTTTGAAATTAATGGTCGGTTAATGCACGCGAGAGATGGATTGGCTCTTTGGGATGTAAATTCAATTGAAATAGAAGCTTTAAGTGCCGAAGCGACCTATTCTGCCTTGAATTATTTAATTAGACGCTTCCAAAAGTAACATAAAAAGTACTATACAAGCCTGCCTCTTAGAATGGAGACACCCCTGGTTTTCTGATTTTTAACCGTTTGAACAGAAAGTCCAAGCTTTTCTGCAATCTCTTCGTTACGAAGCCCCTCAATATAACTCATAGAAACAATTCTACTACATTGTTCTGGCAAACCATTAATTTCGAGGTAAATATCCCTTAAAACCTCRGAACGAATCATTTCATAAATAAAATCTGGTTCCTGATCTCCAATCCGCATCGCAAAATTCAATTGCCTTTCTTTAGCATGATTATTCTTGCTAAGATGGTCCATACAGGTACGCTTGGTAACCATATACAAATACGATCTCAAATGCTCTGAACAACTGATATGATGATTGCATTTCCAAAGTTTCTCAAAAACCTCTTCAACGATGTCCTCGGCTTCCTGCACATCAAACACATACTTGTTCGCAAAATAACATAGAGAAGAAAAATATTTCTTAAATACGTGGCCAAAGGCCCGCTCGTCCCCCTCACCGAGTTTAACGAAAAGATCTGATTCACTCCAATATTTTAATTGGTTGGCATGCATCTATTTCTTTGTTTGGTATGCAACTAACATAAATATAAACAAATATTTTCTAAATGTTAAAAAATTATTTTTCAATTGTCGGCATAGTTTAATATTACACCCTTTCAGTTTAGATCAACAAAAAACAATTTACTAGTAGCTAAAACAGGTATTTTCTGACCTGCGTTTTTTTGCCATGTCTTTTAATATTCCTTTTTATTATTATCTGAGTATTTTTTAAAATATAAGCCCTATAATTGGAATATTTATTTTAACTGTGCGYATGAATGCTTGCGCAGTTTTAGTTAAGTTTGTCATATTAATCAACAACCCCAATTAATGAAACATACAATCAAAGAATTAGAAGATATTGCTKCTCAGGTAAGAAGGGATATTGTTAGAATGGTACACGGCTGCCAATCTGGTCACCCGGGAGGGTCTCTAGGCTGTGCAGATTTCTTTACCGCACTGTATTTCGAGGTAATGAACCACTCTACTGATTTTACAATGGATGGAAAAGRCGAAGATTTGTTTTTCCTTTCTAACGGACACATTTCACCAGTTTTCTACAGCGTTCTGGCCAGGTCGGGATATTTCGACATTAGTGAACTGGCAACTTTCAGAAAATTAAATTCAAGGTTACAAGGTCACCCCACAACTCACGAAGGACTTCCAGGCATTAGAATTGCCTCTGGATCTTTAGGKCAGGGAATGTCTGTKGCTATCGGAGCAGCCCTTGCAAAAARATTAAATAAAGATCACTCGGTTGTATATTCTTTACATGGTGATGGAGAGTTACAGGAAGGTCAAAATTGGGAAGCGATTATGTATGCTCCTTTTAATAAAGTAGATAACCTGATCTCTTCRGTTGATTATAACGGACAGCAAATTGATGGTCCTACTGAAAAAGTATTATCTCTTGAAAATCTACAGGCAAAATTTGAAGCTTTTGGATGGCATGTGATCAATTCTGATGGCAACGACATGGATTCTATAGTTAAGGCATTGCATTATGCTAAATCACTATTAGGAAAAGGTAAGCCAATCTTGAATTTAATGAGCACCCAAATGGGTGCAGGTGTTGATTTCATGATGGGATCGCATAAATGGCATGGTGTTGCGCCAAACGACGAGCAACTTGCACTAGCTCTTGCCCAATTACCAAGTACGCTAAAAGATTATTAAATAGCTTTTAATG
>NZ_JBFTNT010000251.1:0-6246 GCF_056397585.1 Pedobacter sp. 05L430
TTCCAGATCGGCACGCTCAAGATTTCTTGATTCCTCAACAGAAATCGTTTTGGTAAAAATCGGAACACCACCATAAGTGTTTACCAGCAGCGAATAAAATACGCCCCTCAAAAAGTAAGCCTCGCCTTTCATTACCTCTTTGGTAGCATCGGGCATCGGAACTTTATCTACATTATCTAAAAAATAATTGGCTCTGTTAATGCCCTTATAGCAATCTCTCCAGCGCTCAATTACAATTCCTGCATCACCGGGCTGTATAGTACCGTTGCCCACCTGCATTTCCATTCCTTCCCAATGTGCCCACTGATAAGCATTTGGAGATGCAGCGTCCARTCCGCCACCATAGCCATAAACATGCCTGCTCTGCAAAGTATTGTACACTCCATAAAGTGCCAGGTAAGTATCCCCCTCGCTTTTCCAAAAATTATCCTCTGTAATTCTATCTTCCGGTGTAACCTCCAAAAAGTCTTTAGTACAAGAAGAGAAGAACACAAGAATAACCGACAATAAACTAATTATACGTTTCATAATTTCTCTTATTAAAATTGTAAATTGACACCTAACGTACTGATAAAGGGTATTGGATAAAGGCCGCCGCCATCATCAAACGTATTTCTCTCCGGGTCAAACCCTTCATAATCACCCGAAACAAATGCAGGTAAATTTTGGAAATTAGCATATACACTTATTCCACCCATTTTTAAACTGTTTATCAGTTTTTTTGGCAATTGATAGCTCAGCTGTATATTTTTAATTTTAAAATAGGAAAGATTTGATACCCAGAACGATGACTCATACCTGTTCCACGTATCATTTACTTTAATATGAGGCAATGTATTGCTCCTGTTTTCAGGTGTCCACGCATCTCTCCAACGCTCGGTAATTACACCGCCCGATATCCCCAAAGGCTCGGCCCATCTGCTTTTTGTAAAAGCATTAACACCTGCAGCCCCAGTAGTTACCACATCTAAATTCCAGCTTTTATAGCTAAAACCAAGATTTAAACCAAAGGTGAACTTAGGAATTGTATTACCTAATGATTGCTTATCCTGATAATCCAAACGACCATCACCATTTACGTCCTCATATTTCAAATCTCCGGCAGTAGGCGTATAAGCATTGTTCGACATATGTTGCTTTGCCTCTTCATTTGTCTGATACACACCTTGGAATTTAAAGCCATAAAGCGATTGAAATGAATAACCCTCACGGATAAGGTATAGTTGATCAGGAGATTTCCCACCTCTAAATTTAGTTACCTCATTGGTTACATAGGTCAGGTTTCCGCCAACCCTATAGTTAAATGCATCATCTCCGTTTCTGGATTGATAGGAGATTGATGTTTCAAATCCCTTATTCGTCATCCTACCCACATTTTCTACCGGTGCACTCACTCCGCCTAAAATCTGAGGGATGGGCAACCGCACTAAAATATCTGATGTTTTTTTAGTAAAATAATCCATTTCAACATTTAGCTTTCCGCTAAACATCGTAAAATCAACACCAATGTTGGTACTCTCAGTGGTTTCCCACGAAATACTACGGTCTACCAGCGCAGTAATGGCTGCACCCGGCACCAAGGCACCGCCAAGGTTATAACTAGAACCATAATTCTGAGTAAGGGATAACAGATATGGATAATCTCCGGCAATTGCATTAATGTTCTGATTCCCCAAACGACCCCACGAAGCCCTTACTTTTAAATTCTGTATCGCTTTAAAATCCTTTAAAAAGCGCTCCTCACTTAATCTCCATCCGGCAGAAAAAGCAGGAAAAAAGCCCCACCTGTTGCCAGCACTGAATCTCGATGATGCATCGGCTCTTAAATTGGCCTCTAACAAATACTTCTCATTAAAGTTATAATTGATCCTGCCGAAATAAGACTGCATCCTMCATTCTGTCGTATTCCCATTAGCAAGCGGATTAAAAGTACCCGCATCTACCTCAGACAAGCCTTCTTTAGGAGGTCCCGACCGCTGACTCAGCATATTTTTTAACTGATTCTCTTCTACCTGCATACCCACAACGGCAGTTACGTTATGCACTTCATTAAATGTTTTATTAAAATCAAGCGTATTAAAAAAGGCCCAGTAAAATTGCTCATCATTCGTTCTCGAGTTATTGATGGTCGAAGGATAATCCAAAACACTTGTCTTAATACCACTATCGGTATATGCATAATTTAACTGATTAAATCTATCTCTCCTGTTGTTATTAAACTGACCAGAATAAAGCGACTTAAACGTAAGTTCAGGGGTAAACTTAATGGTAGCATTTAAACTCCCTTTTATAAAGTTGTTTGCATATTGTGTGCGCCCGTTATACATATCAGGCAATGGGTTCCTCGTATCCACTATTGGCTGACCTTTGTTTGGCCCGCTTAAATAAAGCGCCTGCGTTGCACCGAATTTGCCGTCACGGGTATATGGAGCAGTAAATGGATACCCCCCATTCTGCATCAGGTACATCACCCGGCTAATTTCATCATATGGCCTTTGCGTAATTTTTCTGGTTGCCTGTACCGTTCCTCCTATCTCCATCCACTTATTCACCTTACTGTTCATGTTCAGGTTTAACCCAAATCTCTTCGAATCAGTTTCTTTAATTATACCATCCTGATCCATATAATTAAACGACAAATAATAATTCTGACGCTCAGAGCCACCCTTTACAGAAACATTATGCTCCTGGATTGGGGCGGTGGTAAAAACTTCATCAAAGAAATTGGTGTTTGGATATAGAAAAGGATCTGTCCCATTTTCAAAAGCGCTAATCACTTCCTGAGGGAAAAGCGGGTCGCCACCATTATTGGCCACTGCTTTGTTCCATATCCCCATAAACTCCGCGCTATTGTCTATAATATCAAAACGACGGCCCAGTTTCTGAACCCCATAATATCCATTGTAAGATAATTGGGAAGGCGAATCATAACTGCCTTTTTTTGTAGTTACCAGCACTACCCCGTTTGCAGCCCTTGAACCATAAATGGCAGATGATGCAGCATCTTTAAGCACCGTCATAGAGGCAATATCGCTGGGATTCAGCTCATTTAAGTTTCCTTCAACTCCATCAATTAAAATCAAAGGGTTTGTGTTATTTAACGTTCCAAATCCACGAACCCTTAATGTTGCGCCGTCACTGCCCGGAGATCCCGAATTCTGACTTACCCATACGCCGGTTACCTTGCCCGACAATGCCTGCGAAGCATTTGTAATAGGCCGGTTATCCATTTCCTTGGTAAAGTCAACAGAAGATACAGCTCCGGTCAAATTCACTTTCTTTTGGGTACCATATCCTACCACTACTACTTCCTGCAGTGCAGACGTGTCTTCTAAAAGTGTAACATCAATGGTTTTATTTGTGGATACAGGAATTTCCTGAGTGGTGTATCCAACAAAACTAAATACCAGAACCCCATTATCTTCAGGAACTGAGATGCTGTATTTTCCGTCGTTTCCCGTAACAGCGCCGGCAGTTCCCCCTTTTACTTTTACACTTACCCCCGGCAAGGGCAAGCCTTTTGAATCTTTTACAATTCCAGATATTAATACCTGCATAGCGCTTTCCTGCATAATAGCAGCAGTTTTTTTAGCAAGTTTTTTCTTTACAACAACCGTATTCTTGGTAATCACATAGGTAAGCGGCTGGTCTTTAAAAACAGCATCAAGTGTTTCCTTAAGGGTTGCATTGGTTAATTTCACATTTACCGGATTTACATCTTTCAGCATGTCCGAATTAAAGGCAAAATCGTAGTTAGATTGTTTACTTATTTTTTTTAATACTACTTCCAGAGAGGCATTTTCTTCAGCAAGKGTGATTCTTTGTGCATATGCCGAAGCTGTGATCTGGGCAGTTAATAGTATCAGTAATAAACATAATATTCTCATTAGCCTTCTAAATAATATAGAAGGCGGTTTATAGGTTAGATCAATTTTCATGAATGTTTTGGTTTAAGGTTAATAGGTTTGATTCAGATAGTACTTAATTGCTAATTGTGACCTCCCTTCCTTTAATGTTGTATTTCATTGATTCTGTTAGCTGAAATAGTTCAAGTACCTCAGAAATGGTACTTTTACGAGATATTTTTGCACTGAAGTTCAGTCCCGACATATTACCCTTATACACAACAGTTACATCATACCAGCGAGAAAGCTTCACCATAATAAGCTGTATATTCTCTTTATTGAAAACAAAATCACCATTTTTCCAGGCCATGGCTTCTTCCAAATCGGCAGGCAAATTCTCCAGATTTTCTTTCTTTTTATTCCATCTCGCCAATCTGCCCGGCACAAGTCGTGTTCTATCAGCCCCCTTGATCACATCAAGTGAACCCTCAAATAAGGTTGTAGAAATGTCTTTATCTTCTTTGTAAGCAGAAACATTGAAGTGGGTACCCAAAACCTCTACTTTCATGTTGTCTACAAACACCCTGAAAGGTCTTTTTTTATCTTTTGCTACTTCAAAGTAAACCTCGCCACTTATGTCAACCCGCCTCTCATTACCTGCAAAAAGCACTGGATAGGTAATGGATGATTCAGCATTCAACAACGCTCTGGTCCCGTCGGGCAGCGTTACCTGATACTGACCGCTGCGAGGGGTGGCAATCACATTCTTGCCTACTTCGTTATTCCCACTTGCATTGCCATTTGACTGGCTGTAAACAACTTTACCATCTTCTGTTTTTGTTATTTTCAGGCCAGATTCCTCTGCTAATACTCCATTTCCTGCCTTATCTAAAACAATAATACTACCGTTGGCAAGTTTTAATGTTGCTTTGTTCCCACCCGGAGCAACATCATCCATCGGCTTATCTGCTATTTCATTGTTTTCTTTAAGAGGCTTATTATAAGAAATAAAGTAGTAAGCACCACCACACAGGAATGCACACAGTAAAATCACTGCGGCAATCCGTAAAATGTAGGAAATAGTATGCTTTGTTTTTTGTAAAGGCTTATCGGTGATATCCGTTTGCAAGCGCGTCCACACACTTGCCAGATCATGTTCGGCCAATTGCTCATCCAAATCAAAACCGCTGTCATTGATATTTTCATACCAATGCTCTACCAGCAGTTTTTCTTCATCTGAGCAAATACCTTCCTTATATTTTTTTATCAATGCTTTAGCATCGAATTCTGAGCCAGCCATAGTTTTTAATGCTTCTTAAAACTATAGTCGGCCAAGTAAGGCGCAGGGGGGTAATAAAAATTGAAATAAATTCAGGATGATGAGATGGCTAACTCACATCATTCATATTTGATTGCATTTATAGGATTTGCTGATGCAGCTCTAACCGCCTGATAACTCACGGTCAGGTAAGCAATCAAAACAATGAATCCAGCTGAGCTGAACATCATGAACCCTGTGATCTCAGTTCGAAAATCAAATTTAGATAGCCAGATATTCATCAGGTAATAGCTTAAAGGAAGGCCTATACAAATAGCAATCAACACCATTTTTACAAAGTTCCAGCTCAGCAAATTAACAATGCCTACATGACTTGCACCTAGTACTTTTCTAATACCAATCTCCTTAGTCCGCAACTCTGCACTATAGGCCGAAAGCCCAAGCAACCCCAAACAAGATATAAAAATAGACAACCCGCCAAACAAATTAGAAAGTATAGAAAGCACACGTTCCCTTTCAAACTTCTCCTGATAAAGGCTGTCCACAAATTCCAGATCCACCGGATAAACGGGGTTCATCTCTTTCGTGATCTTAGTGATGGTTACCAAAGCTTCTTTGGTACTTCTTGCACTGTTCAAACGCATCGTAATCACGTTTGGCAAAAAGGGTCCCCATGCCACTACCATAGGCATTTCCTTTTTGGTAGGATCAGCCCAGATGATATCTTCAAACACACCAATTACAGTCCTTCGTATTCCTTCATAGAGCACCTTTTTACCAATGGGCTGTTGCAGGTTCATAGCTTTAACCGCACTGGAATTCAGCATAATTGCAGAACTATCTGAAGCAATATCTTTGCTAAAATCACGCCCTATGACCATTTTTACGCCTGTAGTATTGCTGAAATCATTTGTGGTAATGATCTGGTTAAATCTCAGGGATTTATCTGCAGGTAGCATGCCCTCCCATTCGAGCCCGCTGGTCACAGAGTTTTGCGTAGAGATGCTCGCAGTGGTTTTACACATAGAAAGCACTGCCCCAGATTGTACCAAACGGTTTTTAAGCGCATCATAATTTTGGAACAACATCCCCTCCATTGGCATTTCTACCAGCGAGGTACTG
>NZ_JBFTNT010000252.1:0-6237 GCF_056397585.1 Pedobacter sp. 05L430
GCCACTGAAACAAAAATAGTAATAAGAGCAAAAGCAAGAGATGCAAAATTTATAGGAAGCTCGCTCGGCGGTGCCTACGTGATCATTAGAAACAAGACAAACCAACAAATTTTAGCTGAAGGAAGTAATAAGAGCAAAAGCAAGAGATGCAAAATTTATAGGAAGCTCGCTCGGCGGTGCCTACGTGATCATTAGAAACAAGACAAACCAACAAATTTTAGCTGAAGGAAAAACCACCGGAAGCACTGGAAATACAGATCTGATTATGAAAACTCCAAAAACAAGGGAAAGTTCAATTGTTGATGGTCAAACAGCAGGCTTTCTGGCCGCAATTGATATTAACGAACCTACATTTGTGAGCATAGAAGTCGTTTCTCCCTTCAATAGCAAACAGGCACAGGCGAAGGTAAGTACCGAATTATGGCTGATTCCCGGAAAAGATATTTTAGGTGATGGCATTATCTTAGAAATCCCAGGATTTATCATCGACATATTAAAGCCCCGAACCCATCAATACCTCTCGTTAAATTCAATTAAAGACAAGCCATTCCAATTTCAGGCAAATGTGGTCATGATGTGTGGCTGTGTAATAGAAAAAGGAGGTGTTTGGAATGCCGAAGAGTTCGAGGTGAAAGGAATGCTTAAAAAGGACGGAAAATACATTAGAGACGTTAAAATGTCATTTATTTCGACCAACCTTTTTGAGGGAGATACCCAAATTAATGTTGGCGGAAACTACGAACTGACTTTATATGCCTATGATAAAAAAACAGGTAATACAGGTGTTGATAAAGTAAATTATGTGATTTATGAGTAGCGAAAGATTATTCAGGCCCGTTAAAAAGGCTAAAAACTTCCTTTTTTTAGCTTGTCTTTTGTTTTTCATATCCAGTGTGTTTGGAAGAACACATTACCTAATTTCCGAACAGCAAGCCCTTGCCCAAGATTCGATCGAAAGGATCGTGGCTAAAGAAGTTGCCAAGTTGATGAAACTGCCAGGTTATACTGCTTTTTCTGGCGTGATCTATATCAAAGGCACAGCCCGCCAATTTCATTATGGTAAATTAAGCAATGGAAAAAAACCAAATGGAAATACCGTATATGAAATAGGTTCGATTACAAAAACCTATACCGGATTGTTGTTAGCTCAGGCGGTTAATGACCATAAAATTAAGCTCGACGACGATGTAAGGAATTACCTGGACGGCAAATATCCAAACCTGGTTCTAAGCAACGGCAAGCCCATCACTTTTAGGCATTTGATTACCCATACCTCTGGGCTTCCTTTGGTGATGAATTGTGACGAAAAAGGACAAACAACAGCTGAACAGGCCGTGTGTTTTGATCACTTTAAGGAGGCCGACTTTTTTAAGGCATTAAAAACTATAAAACCAATCGACAATTCGGGCAATTACCATTATTCTGGTGTGGGAATTCAGTTGGTCCGTTATATTTTAGAACATGTTTACCAATTGTCTTTCCAAGAGCTGTTCAAAAAATATGTCTTTTCGCGTTCTGGTGAGCAACAGACTTTTTCGGAGTTAAAATACGGTCAAAATTCGAACATATCTCTTGGGAAAAACAGTGATGGAGTGCCTGTGCCCCTAATAAATGGATTTTACAAGTATGCCGGAGGCATGAAGTCTTCAACAAATTCTATGCTTAATTACATGAGGATGTATTTGGAAAGTAATGACAAAGTAGTTAAACAAGCCATGGATAGATTAGCGGGGAGCATGCAGTACGGAAGGGCCTATGCCTGGAATACCTATGACTATGACAAGAAAAAGAAAATGCTATATCATAATGGAAGCAGCTTTGGGCATTCTTCGTGGATAGCGCTTTACCCCAATCAAAAAGTTGGAATATTCATCGTAACTAACGTGGTGACAGCAGATTCTCAAGGCAAGCTGAACGAACTGTCAAATAGCATCATCGATAGTATTATTAGCGGGTCTAGCTAATTCTGACACTACCCCCCCCCATATGTTTTAGTATCTAAGAGGTATTTCTTAAAAATATACATCATCCCGCAATTCCAAAGAATGGATGATTATAAGCGTAAGTTGGACAAACCAATTTGATTGACCCCGTTCAGCCAATTTTGAAATATCTCAAAATTGATTAATTATGAGAAGGTGATCGGTAAATTGTTTTTTGGCGAAAAGGGATCAATAGCTTGTAGTTTCCAATCTAAAAACCAAAACTACAATTTTTCATAATTGCCAACTTTTTAGTTCTAAAGTAATCTTCTCAAGGTTAGTCCTGTCTTGAGAAGATCTAAAACACTTTAATTTTTAAATGAATTTTTTACTTTCCAAATCTTCGATTATGGGTTCTATAAGCAATAAAAAGCGATTTAAATGTTCAAAGTATTCCTGCTGATGGGTACACTTTTTTAATAGCTAACAATTTGATTGTTAGCTATTTATGTTTTAAAAATTGCTCTTTTTAAAGCTCTTTTTGCTGCATTTTTATAGAATTTGATTTTGCAATTTTTTGATTCTCAAACACTTCAAAATCGCAGATTTTGGAGATATTTTTCACCTGTTTTTGCATCATTTTGACTACCAATTCATTAAGATTTGGCCTGTTTTTCATTAAAATAAATCGAGCTTCAATTCCATTAGCAGATTAGCTTAGAACATTTTTTTCAGTTTTGCCTCTACTTTTTACAATTTCGGCTATGATTTGAGTTATGAATTTGATGAACTTCTCGTCTTTTTGACATTTGATTTTTATCTCTTCGTGCATCGATTTTCTCAGTGCTCTTCTCAGTACTATATGTTGTGTTCTGTTATTCAAATCATTTACTGTATTGTTTCTGGATGAAAGTACTAATAGTGTTTTTATACTCGCTTTTTTAGATTGAATTGTAACTGCATGTTTCGGCGATAATGGCCACGCTTTCCGCATTTAAACTGACAATTGCTTTCGCCCGAACTTGATCACCATCTTTCGGGATAAAATGGCCTTTTCGGCATCGTTAGCCAGTATTTGCCTCCTCCTCTGTTCATGAGCTTTTGGTTCGTATTGCCGTATTAGGGCCTCAGGATGCTGATCTAGAGGTGGGCTGGGTGGGAACTCCAGAAGCACATTTTGGTGGCTTATAGGAGCTTAATTTAAATCCGACGAAAATGTCATGCTGACGAGTGTTTAGATATAGATAAAGTTCGTCTGCTATATTTGTAATTCAGTCTTGATAATTTTCGGGGACGCCCAGCAATCGTTTGTGTGGCCAGTTTGACCCGAAATGAATGAGCCACTTTAAGCGAAATACCCAGCTTTTCCTGCTCTTTGAGCCGTTTTTGATTAATGGCGTATCCTTTAATGAGATATTCTTTCAATACGTTATTAGCCCATATTCGAAACTGTGTACCCTTTTTTGATTTAATTCGATAACCAATAGATATGATTACATCCAAAGAGTAGTACCTGACTTTATATCTCTTCCCGTCTTTGGCAGTTGTCAAGGATTCCTTGACAACTGCATCTTTGGTTAATTCATTTTCTTTAAATATATTGTTTATATGTAGACTTATATTCTGCTTTGTCTGGTCAAAAAGTAACTGCATTTGCGCCTGTGTGAGCCAAACAGTCTCATCTTGGAGCTTTACATCTATTGCAGTTTCGCCATTTGACGATTGATAAATAATAATTTGATCCTCAGTCATATATTAAATTTAGTGCTAACTTATTTATAAATCATCAAAGGTAGGTAATCATCTTATCCAATATTGGATTACGCATGCGTAGAAATCATTGACTGCTAAAAGCAAAAGGCCGATTATTGTTTTTCAAAAGTATTTGCTTACAAATACGCAAATTTTCTAGTTCTATATTATGGGATATAGGGGTGCGCATAAACTAAATTTATAAATTCCATGCTCACAATTTATATAAAACCTTTACTTTTTAAGTCCTGAATAATTGGATCCAGAATCATGCAGAAGCGCTCCAGATGTTCAAAGTAATCCTCCTTTACGGTACAGTTTTTAACACTGCGGTAGTATAGTGTTAAAATTTCTTAGGAAAATTATTAAAGGGGTTGCAGATTAATATCTGTAACCTTTTTAGTTTGGATCACGTCTGGTCTATTATATCACAGATGTTTGCTCCTCATCGATTGTTTTCTTTAAATTTGAAGTATGACCAATTATATTGATGAAATCAGGGGTATACTAACTGCAGCCAGACAAAATGCTTACACTGCTGTGAATGCGGCTATGGTGGAGGCATATTGGCTGATCGGAAAACGTATTGTTGAGCAAGAACAACATGGTGAAGAAAGAGCTGTTTATGGAGAAGGTATTTTAAAAGAACTTTCTAAAGCTTTGACAACTGAATTTGGGAAAGGTTTTTCTTATTCTAATTTGCGTAATTTTCGCCAATTTTATCTCACCTACCGCGATAATGAGATTTGCTACACACTGTGTAGCAAATTGACATGGAGCCATAACCGGTTAATTATGAGGGTTGAAAATGAGGCTGCGCGAGGATTTTATTTAAACGAAGCGGCTGAAGAGAACTGGAGTGTTCGAACTCTGGAGCGGAACATTAACACCTTCTATTATCATAGGCTTCTATCTTCGAATGATAAAACTATAAATCAAAAAGATAGTAAGGTATTACAGAAACAGAGACCTGAAGACTTTATTAAAGATCCATATATTTTTGAATTTCTAAATATTCAGCAACCTGCGACTGCAAATGAGTCTGAAATTGAAACAGCATTAATTGAAAATTTGCAGCAGTTTTTATTGGAGCTGGGAAAAGGCTTCTCCTTTGTTGGCAGACAGTTTAGGATAAGTACGGAGATCGATCATTTTTTTATTGATCTGGTCTTTTATAATTATTTACTTAAATGTTTCGTTTTGATTGATCTAAAAGCTGGGAAACTTACTCATCAGCATGTTGGTCAAATGGACATGTAAAGACGAATGTTTGACGATTTAAAGAAACCAGAAGGTGATAATCCAACAATAGGTATTATCCTGTGCACGGAAAAAAGTGAAACAGTAGTGAAATATTCTGTGATTAATGATAACCCAAGACTTTTCGCTACCAAATATATGCCTTATTTACCTACGGAAGAGGAGCTCATAGCGGAAATTGAACGTGAGAAAGTAAAACTCAATCTATTTAATAGTTAGTCTAGCATTAGCTTTGTTTTTCGATTGGAGTATCTGAAAATTCTTTATATAAGGTGAAAGGGCGTTAATCAATAGTTTAAATTAGAGGAATTGTTTGATAGGTAAACTGCAATTATGACACGACAAACATTTAAAACAAATTACTTAAAAACAATTGATTGGCTTAACGGCGATATTGTAGATTGGGTTTCTGCAGGGCAATTATATTCTTCTGATGGGCAACAAAGACAAATTGCAAAGTATCATTATGCTTTTGGTTTCGACGCTTCGATTACTTCTCAAAATGGGCAATATGCTTTTATTTATAAACGTCTAGGAACAAAAGGTATTTTATTGAAAGATGGCGAAATAATACGGGAGATTAATCGCACCCATTATAATGCAGAGACCTATGAATTTCCGGCGGCATTTGTAACTGTTGACAATGAGACGTATTTAGTTCATTGTCCAATTGATTATTGTCGACTTGACTTTGAAAATGTAGAAACAGGTGAAGTTGTTTCAAATATTCCAGGAAGAAATCCATCAGATATTTTTCACTCAAGACTTTCAATTAGTCCGGATAACAAGTATTTAATGGTATGTGGTTGGGCATGGCATCCCGTTGATACAGTTGAATTATTTGAGATAGAAGAATGTTTAAAAAATCCACAGCTATTGGACAAAAGTTTTTTATATCCAAACTTTGGAACAGAAATAAATTCAGCTAGCTTTATAGACAACGACAGAATACTTATTGCTTCAACAGATGAAGAGCCTTTCGATGATGAAGTGCCGCCACTTTTACCACAAAAGCATCTTGCAATTTGGAACTTTATTAAAAATGAAATTACATCACCAATAAAAGTCAACGGGGAATTCGGAAATTTATTCGCAATAAATGAAAGACAAGCCTGGGATATGTTTAAGTTTCCGAAAATCATAAATATTCAAACAGGTGAAATAGAAAGTAAATTAGAAGAAATTGATTCTGGACTTCAAACATCTTCAATTATTTATGGAGATATTGAAAAACCACCTCAGATTTGCTTTAACAGAGAGACATCTCAAATTGCAGTGCGAGTAAATAGTACGACTATTGAAG
>NZ_JBFTNT010000253.1:0-9461 GCF_056397585.1 Pedobacter sp. 05L430
GATGCAAGGTCCGTAAGTAACATTATCCACCTCGGAGGAACAATATTAAAAACAGCACGTTGTCTGGATTTCAAAACTGAAGAAGGACTAGATATTGCTTTTGAAAATTTAAAAGCAAGAGACATAGATGGACTAATTGTCATCGGTGGAGATGGAACTTTTACAGGAGCCCAGAGATTTGCAAAGAAACATGGCGTAAAAGTTATAGGTATTCCCGGAACTATTGATAACGATTTATACGGATCAGATTTTACTTTAGGATATGATACGGCAATAAATACAGTTATTGAAGCCATCGACAAAATCAGAGATACCGCCGACTCGCATGACAGGTTGTTCTTTATTGAAGTAATGGGCAGAGATTCGGGGTGTATCGCCTTAAGAAGCGCAATTGCCAGTGGTGCAGAAGCTGTTTTATTACCTGAAAGGGAAACTAGTGTTGATGAATTGGTGGCGCAACTGGAAGCAGGTGCATCTACTAAAAAATCTTCGAGCATAGTTATTGTTTCTGAAGGACATAAAGACGGTGGAGCTTTTGACATTGCCAAAAAAGTTAAGGAGAGGTTTAACCACTATGATACAAAAGTGACTATCTTAGGCCATCTTCAACGTGGAGGCAGCCCGAGTAGTTTCGACAGGATACTTGGAAGCAGACTTGGCTTTGCTGCTGTAAATGAACTTTTGAAAGGAAACACCATGCAAATGGTTGGCCTGCGTGGTAATGATATACACACCACCACTATTGAAGAAGCACTTACAAAGCATAGCTTTAAATTGGAAAGTGATTTATTGGAAATGACTAAAGTCTTATCAATATAAATATGATTGCAGTAGTTTATAGCGGATCAAAAACAGCGTTCTGGAAAATTGCACGGGATGGAAAAACCATCGCCGAATGCACTATGCCCGGTATAAACCCTTGTTTTAACGATCAAAAAGCAATACTGCAATTTTTAAATAAGAAGGCTACGCTGATTAATCATGCCGAAAGCATAAAGAAAATATATGTGTTTGCTGCAGGAGCTTCCTCAGTAGAAAGAAGGAACGAATTGGCAGAAACGCTTGGTATCTTCTTTAAGTATAGCAAGATCACCGTTAAGGATGATCTATATGGAGCAGCAATTTCAGCGTGTTACAACAACAGTGGCATCGTGGGTATATTAGGCAGTGGTGCCAACTGTGCATATTTTGATGGTAAAAGCCCCGAGAAAAATAACTTTGGCCTTGGATTTATTCTGGGCGACGAGGGTTCAGCAACCTACCTGGGAAAGATTCTTGTAAAAGCCTTTCTTCAGGAAAAATTACCAAAAGATTTGCAAAGTGAGTTTGAGGTTAAATACAATCTGGACAGACCGCAAATACTTGAGCGTGTGTATAAAAAACCAATGGCTCAGCAATTTTTCAGTTCTTTCTTCGATTTTTTCCTTGAAAACCGCAACCATAAATATATACTAGATCTAATAGATAAAGCGTTTGAAAGTTACTTCAATATATATCTGTTACCAACAATAAAACTACATCCTGGAAAGGAAATACATTTTGTAGGTCTTGTTGCAGGAACATTTCAGGAGCAACTAAGGGAAACAGCAGAAAAACACGGATTAAAAATAACATCAATTACTAAAGAACCAATATATAATTTACTAAACTACTATTCAAATTAATAAGATGAGCAAAATTGGAATAAACGGCTTTGGCCGTATCGGCAGACTGGTTTTTAGAGCTGCTTTAAAAAGAGGATTAGATATCGTTGCAATCAATGACTTAGTTGAGCCTGATTACATGGCTTATATGTTAAAGTATGATACTACACATGGTCGTTTTGATGGTACTATCGCTGTAGAAAATGGAAATCTTGTAGTAAACGGAAAAACCATCCGTATCACTGCTGAAAAAGATCCGGCAAACTTAAAATGGAATGAAGTTKGTGTAGAAACTGTTATTGAGTCGACTGGTTTATTCTTAACTCAAGCAGACGGTGCAAAACACATTGCTGCAGGTGCAAAAAGAGTGGTATTCTCTGCTCCGGCAAAAGACGATACCCCTACTTATGTAATGGGTGTAAATCATCATAAATTAACTGCAGACCAAACGATCGTTTCAAATGCATCTTGTACTACTARCTGCTTAGCACCAATTGCTAAAGTATTAAATGATAATTTTGGTATAGTAGAAGGTTTAATGAGTACTATTCACGCGGTAACTGCAACTCAAAAAACAGTTGACGGTCCTTCAGCTAAAGACTGGAGAGGCGGACGTGGTGGTTTCTCTAACATCATCCCTTCATCAACAGGTGCTGCTAAAGCTGTAGGCTTGGTACTTCCTGAATTAAAAGGTAAATTAACTGGTATGTCTTTCCGCGTTCCTGTAGCCGACGTTTCTGTAGTCGATCTTACTGTACGTTTGGAAAAACCTGCTACTTACGAAGACGTAAAAAAAGCCATGAAAGCTGCCTCTGAAGGTGAGTTGAAAGGCGTATTAGCATATACTGAAGACGAAGTAGTTTCTTCTGATTTTATCGGTGATGAGCATGCATCAATTTTTGACGCTAAAGCTGGTATTTCATTGAATGATAACTTCGTTAAAGTGGTTTCTTGGTATGATAACGAATGGGGCTATTCTAATGCATTAGCTAAATTCGTAGAGTACTACGGAAACTTAAAGTAAAACCCGTTCATACAGGTTTATATTTGGTTAGAAAAGGGATGTGCGTGGATGCGACATCCCTTTCTTTATTTCTAGCCTCTTATACCCCATGTATTTCAACCAGTAAGACTCCCACACTAAGGTTCAACATGTGTTAATAATTCTGTTAATTGTATTGCGATATTGAATGCTAATATAGGCATCTACGCTATGTATCGAAGGTCTTGTCCCCCATTTTGTCCCCGTGTTTGTCCCTATTAAATTTATTAGAATCATCCATCAGTACGGCTATTAAATCTCTTTTGAGTTCGCTGTTAAACCGAAAGGCTGGCTGAACCAACCCTACCCGCAATAATGTGTTATGTGCCATAGTTATATTAAATTATAGCACTCAAAAACCAAGCTTTCAAAGCAATTAAGGAACGGAATAAATGGGCTATAAGGCTGCTATGTGAGCGTTTATGCCATAGTTTCTTTAAGCGTGTTGTGGTGACAAGCTTAACTTTGTGTAATGATTAATACACTCGCGAATTCACACTTCGTACCTATTTGTAAACACTTATCCGCGTTCTTTTCCAAAGCAGGTAGTAACCAAGTGCCACTCCGAGAATTGTCATGGCAATGGCTAGACCACCATCTTTTACTTTATATTCATCACCGTAAAGTTTTATATCAGTGCTAGTAATAAGTAGACCGAGAAGAACTAACAGTAGCCATATGCCGCAAATTACGATGGTTGTTATCCACTTGTATTTGGGAGCAATCCAATGCGCCAAAGTTACTGAGAGGAAGGAGATTATCAATCGACTTGAGGCATAATTATACTGCTTTAAGGACGGCTTAGGGGGAATAAAGCCTCTTCATATTGGTATCCCAGTAAACTTCAGTAGCACTTCTCCATGTCCAGTCCATGTTTTTACGATAAAACATAGAGTTACCTTGCAATTTCAATTATGTCATATTGGGATGTGGTACTAGCATACCTTTGCACAAAGCAGGTATTCTACCCATATATCAAAAAAATTATTTGCGGACACGACTCAATGTTTCCTGAGACATCCCAAGATAAGATGCGATATATCCAAGTGGAATTCGATTAAGTAAATATCCTTCATGAGATAAAAAACGTTCATATCGTTCTTTTGCAGATAATGTGCGTAAAGAAATTGCCTGTTCCTCTGATCTTACATAGTATGCCTCAATCAGTTTTCTTCCAATATAATTGAACCGAGGATGTTTTGTATAGATTTCCTCCAGATGACTTTTACTCAATTGAAGAAGCTCGCAGTCCTCTATTGCTTCGAGGTATTCCACTGAAGGATTTCCAGTAAAGAAACTATTAACAGACACAACGATATCATTCTCTATTAAGATCCAAGATACCTTTTCATTCCCATCAGAATCGATATAAAAACTTCGTAAAGCACCAGATTTGATAAAATAAACATGCTTACTAATATCTCCCGGTAAGAGCAAATATGTCTTCTTGCAAACAGTCAATACTTTACTTTTTGAGAGAATATCAGAAATAACATCGTCGTTAATTGACTGGATGGCAAGAAGCTTTTTAAAAATTGAAGAATGGATATCATCAGCCATATCGTTTTTGATTTTTGTCAAAAGTAGAGTAAAACTAATCATTTAACTTGCCCAAATCAATAACTGATCAATTATGAAAATAGACAACTACATCATTAGTAAATTAACCTTTATGAAGGTAATTTTCCCTCTATTTTACGGACTTTTTGTAGTGGCATTAGGTGACAAACTTTCATTCCCCATGTTTGCCTATCTTTTGATAGCTCTGTTAAATCTTGAGACCTCGGCACTAGGGATTATTGGATATGGGAGTATCTTCTATCTCATATTTACCGGCTTTTATCACTTCGATAAAAATTGGAATTATCGATGGACAATAGCTTGTAGTTTAGCACTCGTACTCTTAACTGCAATACCCATATATTGCAACATCATTAATGGTGGTCGCTACGTATTTATCTTCATTGCCATTGCATTACTGATGGCTGCATTTGTTATATACGGCAGTATTTTAGGCCTTCGCATATTAAAGTTTGCAAAAGATTAATGTAGTTTACTTTCATTCTCCAGATCCATATGTAAAAACCATTTTATGAATGTCGTAACTTATCCCTTCATGTACCATTGTTTTACTTTTCTCTGGTAAGAATTTGAAACCGACTGACTCATAGCATCTAATTGCCGCATAATTCTTTTCCCATGTAAAAAGTTCAACAGTATCAATCTTAAAAAGTCGCTTAGATTCTTCTACTAGCAATTCAATAAAGTATCTGCCTAATCTTTGACCCCGAAGACTTGGTTCCCCCACAAGAATCCTGGCTAGCCTAGGGGCGCCACTTTCTTGAGGAATGATCTCACCAAAAGCAAACGGAAGCTTTTCTAAGGTATAACCTATATAAAGTAGACGATCTGGATAGGTATTCTTATAATCCTGGATTTGCTGTTCTGTTAAAGGATAAGAAAAATCTGTGCCCGAGAACTGAAGCAAAAGTTCAGCATCTGTCACCCAAGATTCTAATAATCTGAAATCCGAACTATCATATGGTTTTAGCATGTTGACGATATCTTGTATCAAATCTATAGCTATAGTATTATACTTCCAAACTCAATAAAAATCATATCTAAGATAGGTCTTAGTTCATCATCTGATCAATGTCACACTTCCTTTTAATGGTTTATCACTTTTGCTGCTTTTTATCTGATAATAATAAACTCCAACCGGAACATCAGTGCCTTTGTAGCGACCATCCCATACGGGATTTAGACCCCTCGTTTGAAAAACCAGCACTCCATATCGGTTGTAAATTGTAATCGTAGCACTAGGATCATTTTCCAGTCCGGCAACATACCATAAATCATTTATGCCATCTCCATTAGGGGTGAATGCATTAGCCACAATGATCTCTTTACACCAAGAAACAACTTTATAAATAACTTTGGCGGTACAACCGTTTACATCCGTTACAGTTAACTTGTAGTCACCTGGCTTGGAAACGGTAAATGCATTGCTTGAGCTAGTCAATCCATTCCAATTATAGCTCAGATATCCTGGTTCAGCAATCAAAGTAACCTGTTCACCAGATGTTGTACAGATTTTAGAATCCAGGGGTTCAGTCAACAAAATCCGATCGTTTACTAAAACATTTACCACATTGCTTTTGGTTGTACAACCAAAAGCTGAGGTAACCTCTACAAAATAATTGCCTGCTTGATTTACCTGAATCGAAGATGTGGTTGYCCCCGTGTTCCATCGGTAAGTTGAATTCGGGGCAGTTGAGACACTTAAGCTTGCCGATTCTCCATAACATAAGCTTTTCGTTGGAACGGTATTTACTGAGATTACAGGAAAGGGGTAGATTTGCAAATTAAATGGGTTCGATTTCTTTTTACATCCCTCAATATTTTCAAAAATAGCCTCGTATATCCCAGCCGAGGATACCTGGATTTCCGTCTTATTCTCCATAGTCCTTAATTCAATACCGTCCTTATACCAATGTATCTTATGGCTTTTCGTGTTTTCGATCTTCAACAAAGCGATATCGCCGAAGCAATAAGTTGATTTATTGGGGGTAATAATAGGCGCAGACAATATAGCTATATCGATCGCCACGGCTGACGAGGTTACAAAACTCCCGGCACAATTACTCACCTCTACCCTATAACTACCTTTTGAACTAACCTTTAACTTAGCTACACTCTCCCCTACAATTTCAGCATCGTCCTTAAACCATCGATAGGTATAACCGGGTTTATCAATGGTTGAAAGTTCTTTGCTATTCCCCTCACACAAAGTAATTTTTGCGGGGTAGTTGAATGTAATTTCTGGAGTAGTCTCTGTATTTATGACAAAGTTTTTAGAATGCATGCTCACCCCTTCACACATGCCAATCAGTTCAGCCCTGTAACGTCCTTTATCCAAAATCCTAACAACTGATTTTCCTGCCCATTCAGGTAAATCCACACCGTTCTTTGTCCAATGAATAGATATTGCACCATTATTTATAGGATCTGTAAAGTTGGCATTAACTTCCAGGCTTTCATTTCCGCAAAGTGTAAAAATAGATTCCTCTACAGTTTCCATATCAGGGTCTTTATCATAAGTGAATCTGGCAAGTAGCTTTTCTTCATAAATTGCACCATCTAGTTGCGGATATACCTTTTTCACGCCCTGATCAGTAGCCAGCCAAATTACATTTTCACATATATACCTTGGATCATAAGCAGGTCTACTTCCCTCTGGAGAAAAACTTCTATAATCAATTGCAAAATTATTGACCCTGGCATTTAGTCCTGGCAACTTTTTAAAACTGACCTCTTCTATAGGAACCCAATCAAACAGCATACTTTTAACAAACTTTTCGGTGTAAAATAATCCAGTATTGGAGGCTGCCAATACAAATGTAGTGGGCGATAATACGTTAAACATCCGTAATTCCTCTATCGAATTGATTTGTTCATTTTTAATTGGCTGCGTTAATCCAATACCACAACGCCCCCAATACTGAATATATAATCCATTATTTGTTCCCCAATATTGAGAATTCTGATTTATACCCATATAGTCACTGCCTTTATCATAATTAAACATAGTACAGTTAAAATCTCCATATGGGTCATGCTGCGGTATATTGGAAACATATATTGTGTAATCAATATGTTGAATTACACTTTCTCCCTGAGGCCATCCACATCTATAATTTACATCCAAATTTACTTTAAACTCTACTCCTTTGATACCTGATTTTGTAATTTTGTAGCCTCTGAAATCAAAGCCTTGTTCACGATAAATGTCATACAACATTACTGTATTATCATTTCTGATGATTCTATATAGATATTTATCAGTTGCAACCACCAGACGATCATCGCGCCAATAGTCATCAACATCAGGATAGGATTCAGTATTCTTCATACCATCAAGCTTTACGGCAATTCCATTTATCTTCGTAATTTCAGGATCATCCAGAGGAATCATGTTTTTGTTACCATTTTTAACATGAATAAGCCGTTTGGGTTTTACAGAAAAGTAAATATCCTGCGTACTATAGCCAGCAAGATCGTCCACCAGCTCTCCCACTGTTTGTGGATAAATAGAAAAGTCGCCAGCAAGCATCGATTTATAATAAACTATTCCTGATGCAGTTAATGCCCAGACCGTATGATCATCATATGTTATTATAATCTTTTTGATGTTTTCTCCAGAAAGGAAACTTTCCCCTGATCGCAATATCAATTGTGCATTTGCTAATGATATGCCAAGAACATAAAACAGGCAGATTAATAGAAATCGATGAGAGTGAAGCATTTTAGATATTTAACACTAATGTATTCAAAGTATAGCAAAATATACTTTGCTTTTTGAATTTCTATTTAAATCTATTACCTACAGCGCTAACTACAATGTTACCAAGTTATATTTGGATATTTAATGCCAGAATTTAACTTTGTTTAAACCAAATATTCCTCTTATCTCAAAATTTTATGAAAACTATTTTTTACGCCCTTTTAACAACCGTTGCTTTCTCAGCTTGTCAAGGCAATAAAGAAAATGCTGCAACTTATGCCCCGAGAGTGCTAACTGCAACAGAAAAGTTCAATTATTATCCCGAAACCAGAGGCGACACCTTAGCGCTTATTACTGCCGAAAGTGATAAAAAAGCGGCTGAAGAAACAGAAGAAGTATTTAATGTAAAATACAAGGATACAGTCATTCAAATCCAAACAAATCCGGCAGACAAAGCCTCCGCTATAGGTAAATTTTCTACTGCTGAATATGTAAACACTCAAAAAACCGCTTTACTGGTTCAAATTGCCGACAACTCAGGTCTGGTAGCTCCTGTATATTTAATCACAATAACAGATAAAAAACCAGACGTGATTAGCCTTTACAGAGCATCTAAAGGTAAAGAGGATAAAAAATATACCAAGGGAATTATCAAAACCGGAAGAGATGGTTATTTAGTTAATAATGATTTCTTTGTTGCCAATGTTAACGCTAAGGTTTTCTTAATTAAAAGACAAAACCCGGACGAAAGAATCCAGGGAGAATTCATGCTGAAATCTCCGGATAAACAAACATTTGCATTTCTAGGCGAAAAATCTTTCTTCCAGGTGCACTATCCTACAGGAAAAACATATGATCAACCTTTAAAAACTTTGCCAACCGCAAAAGGAAATGACCTGTTTGTATGGATTCAGGAAAACTATAAATGGGATAGAGATAAAGAAGGCATTTCACACTTAATCCCTAGCGACAACGATAAGATTGTCGATTTAAAATCATTCAAGTAAGCATTACAAGTTTTACATAAAAAAGCGCCTGTATCAACACTTATGATACAGGCGCTTTTTTATGTACATTAGATCAACAAAATAAAAAAACTGCATGAAAACATCATTTAAGGTCCCTTTATTTGCAATGATTGCGATTCTAACATCTTGTCAAAATACCGACAAAAAGTCGACAGCAGACGGCACGGCTTTATCATCCTCAAACCCCTTTCTTAACCAGAGTAAACTACCTTACCAGGCGCCTGATTTTGATCATATAAAAGATAGCGACTTTAAACCTGCTTTCGAGGAGGGAATGAAAATTCATTTAGAAGAAATCCAGAAAATTGCTGGCAATACCGAAACGCCGACATTCGAAAATACGTTTGTAGCAATGGAGAAATCAGGTGAAATGCTCACAAGGGTAAATCGGATATTTGGCCTTCTTACAGGTGCAAATACAAACGATGATCTACAAAAATTACAAGAAGAAATTGCACCTAAAC
>NZ_JBFTNT010000254.1:0-6223 GCF_056397585.1 Pedobacter sp. 05L430
CCATTCAATCTACCAGGGATAACACCTTTCCAAGGTTCGTATGCTTTGAAACGGTGGGCCATAATCGCTTCACCACCTGTAGCAGTTAACACGTTATTTCTTAAACCGATAATACCACGTGCAGGAATATCAAATTCTAAATGTTGTAAATCTCCTTTTGGTTCCATGATCAATAACTCTCCTTTACGTTGTGTTACCAATTCAATTACCTTACCAGCAACTTCACCCGGTACATCAACGATTAAGGTTTCGATAGGCTCACATTTTTTACCATCAATTTCTTTGATGATTACCTGCGGCTGACCAACCTGAATTTCATATCCTTCGCGACGCATGGTCTCGATCAATACTGATAAATGGAGGATACCCCTTCCGTACACCAAGTAAGAATCAGGAGACTCAGTTTCTACAACTTTAAGTGCAAGGTTTTTCTCAATTTCTTTGTATAAACGCTCTTTTAATCGCTGAGACGTTACGAATTTACCTTCTTTTCCAAAAAACGGTGAGTTATTGATTGTGAACAACATGTTCATTGTTGGCTCATCAATTTTGATTACAGGCAATTGTTCCGGAGCTTCGAAATCAGCAATAGTATCACCAATGTCAAAACCATCAATACCTACCACTGCGCAGATATCACCTGATTTTACTTCAGTGGCACGGATTTTTCCTAAACCTTCGAAAGTATATAATTCTTTTACTCTTGATTTTACCATTTTACCATCACGTTTAATCAAAGTAACCGGTTGGTTTTCTTTAATTACGCCACGGTGTACACGACCAATTGCAATACGACCTACGAAAGATGAATAATCTAAAGAGGTGATTTGCATTTGTAAAGTACCGTCGTTTGTTGGCGCAGCAGGAATTTTCTCAACAACTGCGTCTAAAAGTGCGAAAATATCTGTTGTAGGTACTTTCCAGTCAGTACTCATCCATCCTTGTTTAGATGAACCGTAAATTACTGGAAAATCAAGTTGCTCTTCTGTTGCTTCTAAGTTGAAGAACAATTCGAAGATCTGTTCGTAAACTTCTTCAGGGCGACAGTTTTCTTTATCAACTTTATTTACAACAACAATAGGTTTTAGACCTAAAGCTAAAGCTTTTTGAGTTACGAAACGTGTTTGAGGCATGGCACCTTCAAAAGCATCACACAATAACAATACACCATCAGCCATTTTCAATACACGCTCTACCTCACCACCGAAATCGGCGTGACCAGGGGTATCGATAATGTTGATTTTAACGTCCTTATACTGAACCGAAACGTTTTTTGACACGATGGTAATACCGCGCTCACGCTCCAAATCATTGTTATCAAGTATTAAATCTCCCGATTGTTCGTTATCGCGGAAGATTGAACAAGAGTGTAAGATCTTATCGACCAGTGTAGTTTTACCGTGGTCAACGTGGGCTATGATAGCTATATTTCTTATTTTTTGCATAAAATGCTACTAATTTTTGGCGCAAAGATAAGATTAATTATCGAGATTTCAGTACATTAGTTAAGAGGCATTTAACTCTTTTTAATTTTAAACAATGTATACCTTCAGATGTTTCATATATACTAAATTACAACGGTGATGAGCAAAACAAAAAAAACCGATAAACAGAATCCGCCAAAAGTGGACCAGCACAATAAAACAGGACTAGATGAGTGGAATGACCGTTTGGATGAAAACTGTGAAAATGAACACGAGGRCAATGAGCTTGCTGACGAAAAAGCAAGAGATTATTCCTATAAAGCCGGAAGTGGAGACCAATCGGACGAAACCATAGATATTCAAAAATAAGTTCCTTTAAATGTCAAAAAAAGCAATATTACTTGGTGCGAGTGGATTGATAGGCAACAACTTATTGGCACAACTACTGGATAACCCTAGTTATAGTGAGGTGCTTGCTATTGGGCGAAAAAAGTTAAATATTGAACATCCAAAGCTAAAAGAACTGATTGTTGATTTTGATCATATAGATCAGTACGCAGCAGGTATTACCGGAGATGTGGTATTTTGTTGTTTGGGCACCACAAACAGTAAAACCCCGGATAAAGTACAATATAAAAAAATTGACTACTGGTACCCTTTAGACATTGGCTCGATTGCGCAAAACAATGGTGCTACTTCATATCATTTGATCTCTTCAATGGGTGCAGATATCAATTCATCCTTATTCTACCCCAAAACCAAGGGAGAGGTAGAAAGAGATCTAAAGGCGATCCCCTTCAAAAGCATTTATATTTATCGCCCTTCGCTGCTTGATGGTGATCGCAAAGAAAAACGCTGTGCAGAAAGAATTTTGATAGGTCTGATGCGTCTGCTCAACCCAATCTTAATTGGTGGTTTAAAAAAATACAGAAGCATCAAAATTGAAACTGTTGCCTCAGCAATGCTTAAAGAATCATTAACTGATAAAAAAGGTGTATTTATTTACTCTTCGGATCAGATTCAGGCACTCGGACAGATTTAAAAAAGATTCTTTTTCCCAAAAGCCCAAATCAGAAATGGCGACATGGCTTTGGCCCAGGTCTTTAATTCGTGTTTGCCTCCGACCATTTCATAGTACGCGATATCATCAGGTCTCTTGTAGCCTTTCTTTAAAAGCTCTTTGATCACATCAATGGTATCGTCAATGGAATCGATGATAAAGTTTTTATTTCGATCGGCAAGCTCATCTTCAGTACCTGTCATCAGCCAGAACTTTAATTCCGGTTTGACCTCCGTATCAATAATTCGCTGATGCAAAATACGATCGCTATCTGTATAACCATCTTTAAGGTCTTTTTTACGCCACCAGAATGATCCTGAAAAAACACCGACAGCATCAAAGTAGTTATCATTGTTCCAGGCAATATCAAACGCGGTTAATCCGCCAAGCGAGAATCCCCCAAAAGCACGCTTCCCATTTATCGGAAACTCAACTGTGGTTTGTATGAAAGGAATAAGCTCTTTAATAATGAAATCTGTATAAGCCTGCGCTTTGCTTCCCCTATCCTGAAAATCAGGTACACCAGCAACTCCGTATTCTTGTAAACGATCTTTTGAAGCTTTTATAGCCACCACGACCAGGGGTTCTATTTTGTTTTGGCCATAAAGGGCAGCAAGTGTGTGTTGCAACGCTAATTCTTCTGTATCCTGACCATCGTTTAACAACAGCAGATTTAATTGTTCATTCCCCAAAAGGTTGTCTGGAACAAAGATTTCAAGCTCTACTCCTCTTTTAAGATGTTTAGATGGTATGGTTTTTTCAGTTTTAATAACTTCCGGAAGTGTTAGTGTAGTATACATAATTCAGCAATTTCCCTTCTCTCAAATGCACTGCAAAAGTAATACTCTTATTAAAAATTAAAATAATTGGTGTGTAATTTTATATCAAACAGACATTTAGCATAATATGAAGGGCTTTCGCTGCGTCAAAAAATGTAAAAATGTAAGGTGTGTTTTTCAGCATGGTTATTGTAGAAATATTCATTAAATTTGTGTTTAACTGAAATAATTAAGGTATGACCAGCTTGACTCTTTATGCAAAACTAGAAACACTTCCACCTGATCTTAAATCGGAGGCGAATGACTTTATCGATTTTTTGATGGAAAAGGCGAAGAAAAAAGATCATAAGGCTGGTGTCGCTAAATTTGGCAGTCTAAAAGGTAAGATCACGTTGTCTGATGATTTTAATGCCCCTTTAGAAGACTTTAAGGAGTATACGTAATGGCATATCTGCTGGGTACCCATACTTTTCTTTGGTTTTTGRATGGAAGTGATGACTTATCGGCCAAAGCAAGAAAGACTGTTGAAGACAATAGGCAATTGAACTATGTCAGTCTTGTTTCATTTTGGAAAATTGCCATTAAGAGTAAGTCTTGGAAAGCTGGAACTAGGCATTTCTTATGAAGAGTTACAGCTCCAGGCAATAAAAAATGGCTTTGAATTTCTTCCCCTAACTTTTGAACATTCCGCCGGCTTGATTGGTTTGGAATTTCATCATCGGGACCCCTTTGATAGAATGATCATCTCTCAAGCTATTGTTAAAGGGTTGACAATTGTCGGAAAAGACCAAAATTTCCTAAATACCCTGTAAAGCTTCTTTGGTAATGCTTCTGGATCTGACTTTGATATAAGGGGCCTTTTATGCTGTTTCCTGAATTTATTGTTCTTTTGTCGGCGCATATGTTGTATCGCTACTGTGCACAGGGTTTACGATTTGATTTTCTTTTATTCCTAGGGGTGTCTCCCCATAATTCCAAATTGGAGCATTCTTTCAATTGACCAATGTCACCGATGCCCCCCTTGAACTTGTTTAAAACAAATCCCTACAATTATGTTTCGAATATTCATTTAGCCTATATTGATCCTTAAGGATTAGACACTAAGAGCAGAAAGATACTTACCATTAGAACCATTGACATTACAAGTATCCAATTGACAATACCGTTATAAAATGATGAAGGCAATATATTGCTATTATTACTTGCTCTACACAAAGCACCTCCAAAAGATCTGTTAAAGCTACAATGTTTTTCTTCTTTGGCGGCGTTCTAGATGTTGCGGGGGGAACTATAAATGATATTTAGTGTAAGAAATAAGCAGGTTGCTTGCTTTTAACATTCTTTATTTCTTATCTTAAAGCATCTAAATTTTACCGGATGAAAGAGGAATATAAAAAGTGGCACAGCAATAACTTAAGTGCCGATTTTGAATTGCTCGCTTTTGGGCACAGCGGCTATCCAATCCTCCTTTTTCCTACCAGTATGGGGAGGTATTTTGAAAATAAGGACTTTAAAATGATCGAATCTATTCAGTGGTTTATAGATGAAGGGAAAGTTAAGGTTTACTGTGTTGACAGCATTGATGGTTTGAGCTGGTACAACAAAGGCATCCATCCGGCCGACAGGGTAAAAAATCATATTTGTTACGACAAGCTATTACTGGAAGAGGTTTCGACAATGGCCCGTCAGGAAACAGGGCATTCCAAAATCATCACTGCAGGCTGTAGTTTTGGAGGATATCATGCGGCAAATTTTGCTTTCAGGCACCCATGGCTGGTCAGCCATATGTTTAGCCTGAGTGGGGTTTTTGATATTAGATCGCAATTGGACGGATTTTATAATGATGAGGTTTACTTTAATAATCCGGTAGATTTTTTACCAAATGACAATAATCCGGAGCTATGGAACATGAAAATAATACTGGGTACAGCTGAAAGAGATATATGCAAGCCAGATAATGAACGATTGTCGCAGATTTTAACCGATAAGGGAATTAACCATTGGCTGGATGTGAAAGAGAATGCAGATCATGACTGGCCCATATGGCGAAAGATGCTGCCGGAATACCTATCACAATTATCATTTAACTAAAAACATCTAAAATATATACCATGAAAAAAATCGGAATACTGTTCGGCAAAGAAAGATCTTTCCCCGAGGCTTTTGTAAAGCGCGTAAACGAGATTGCAGGAAAGGACATTAAAGCCGAATTTGTAAATATTGATAAAATATTTCAGGCTAAAGCATTGGACTACGCTGTGATTATCGATCGAATATCTCAGGATGTTCCTTTTTATCGTTCTGCGCTAAAAAACGCGGCGATTACAGGAACCGCCGTAATAAACAATCCCTTTTGGTGGAGTGCCGACGAAAAGTTTTTTAATAACGCATTGGCCGTAAAAATTGGAGTTCCTGTCCCTAAAACGGCTTTGATACCTTCTTACGAACAACCTGATGACACCTCTGACGAATCGTTCAGCAATCTGGCATTTCCCTTGGATTGGGAGGCTATTTTTGAATACACAGGTTTCCCCGCATATATGAAACCTTTTGATGGCGGAGGGTGGAAAGAAGTTTACAAGCTACATGATATGGAAGATTTTTTTGATAAGCATAGTCAGACAAAAAAGACAGTGATGATGCTTCAGGAAGAAATCGTTTTTGAAGAATATTTTAGGTGYTATTGTATCGGTGGCAAATATGTTCGGATAATGCAATATGAACCGCGTAATCCTTTTCACCTGCGCTACCAGGTAAACACCCCTCCTTCGAGCGAGAAATTATTAAAAACCATTCACGACTATGTGATAAAACTGAATCAGTTTTTGGGTTATGACTTTAACACCGTAGAATTTGCTGTACGTGATGGAATACCCTATGCCATTGATTTCTGTAATCCGGCACCTGACGCTGAGGTAACCAGTGTTGGCCAGGAGAATTTTGATTGGGTTGTTGAAACC
>NZ_JBFTNT010000255.1:0-6659 GCF_056397585.1 Pedobacter sp. 05L430
GTATTGATCGTACCATGGCATGGCCCATCTTGGAAATGTAAATCCACTAAAAACAAAAGCCGGAGAAGTATAAAATAAAGCGGTATCACCCGAGAGCATTACATMTTTAAATAAAGCTGAAATAAAGAGACCAATTCCAATGCATGCTAATGAGAGTAGTGTATAAATAACAAAGAATTTGCCAGTGGCAGCTGAAATTCCAATATCGAAAAAGGGAAATACAACAAAAGCAATAAGTATAAAATTAACCCAGCTTATTACAAGGTGGGCAATGGTTTTAGCTGTAATTACGGTCAAGGCCGAACCCTTTGACAATTCATACAGCTCCTGCATTGTTTCAGTTTTCCATTCATAATTCAGGGCAAGCATACTGCTTACGATTAGTATCATTTGTATGCCCACGGTTATTAATCCGGGCACCAGATACTCCTGGTAATTGTAACTTGCATTATAGAGCTGATAAGAATTCAGTTTAATTGGATTGGCGAGCGCCATCGCCTGATCGGCTTTCATTCCTGTTTTTATCAGCTTCTTTAAAATTACACCCGAACTCCCGGTAATTACAACTTCGGCCACGGCCTTATATACCATTTTTGCTGGTACCAGAGACGCTGCATTGGTATACAGCGTTACATTAACCGGGTGTCTGCTGTAAATGTCTTTCTGCATGTTTACAGGGAAATGTATGGCTCCAAGTATTTTGMCCTGCTGTATTAGTCTTTCAACCTCGGCCTCACTGCTAACTCTTCTTGTAATGTTTAACGCTTCTCTTTGTTCCAGTAAAAAAGTAAGCTGTCGGCTAACTGGACTTTGGTCGTCATCCCATATGGCAAATGATAAATGTTTAGCTTCTTCTTTTTGGTAAATCACCGCATAGAATGAAAACAGAAGCACGGGAACAACCAGCATAACCAGGTAAAATACCTTTAAGCTGAGAATTCGCTTCCATTCCCTAATGATGATATGGCCAAAACGATTCATTAAGGCAGAATTAATGATGCAGTCATACCGGAACGTAGTCCTTTTACCCGTGATTGGTTTTCGGGCTTAAGCTCTATGGTAAAGGTTCTAAGTTCAAACTGCCCCTTATCTTTTGATGGTACCCAATTGGCAAATTCCAGTGTTGGCGATATTGAGGTTACTTTTACAGGGAAGATTTCAGGTTCGCATCCCGGTACTTTTACAGATGCAACCGCTCCTAATTTCAATAAGTTGGCTTTGTCCTGCCTGATGTTGAACCGTAAAAGTGTCGAATTCTTTTTTTCAATGGTCATCATAGGATAGCCTATTGATACGATCTCACCCTGATGGGTAACCAAACTCGAAATAACTCCATCTGCAGGAGCATAAACTTTGGTGTTATCTCCAAGAGCCTTTGTAAGCTCGTATGCCTGCTCTGCCTGTTTTACAATAGCATTAGCGGTTTTAAGCAGCTCGGGCCTTGTCCCTTCTTTCAGCATTTTTAAGTTCAGCTCTGCAGTTTCCATTTCTTTTTTAGCTGCCTGATATCTGAAATAGAATACATCTTTCTCTTGCCCTGATATCACATCAGCATTGTATAAACGTTCCATACGCTGATAAGTGGTGTTAAAAAGGTTGTACTGTTCCTGACTGATCTGATACAGCTTAGAAGTTGCTTCAATTAGCTCTGGTCTGGCGCCGTGGGTTAATAACTCTTGTTGACCTTTAGCTGCATCAATAGCTGAAAGTGCTTGGGCCTTAATGGCATCTATTTCGTTTGAACGTAATATGGCAACTAACTGTCCGCTTTTTACCGTATCTCCCTGCTCRACAAGCAGTGAATCCAATCTGCCCGGAAATTCTGCTGCTACGTCAACACTAGATGCGTCAACCATCCCAACAAAGTTGTTTTCATCTTCCTTGTTTCCCGCCAGAAAGAAAAATAAAGCAATAATTACTACCACTATAGGAATGAGCAGTGCCCAATAGTTTTTTAGAATGTTTTTCATCACTTAATGTATTGAGTTATTTGCTGTGGTTTACCTAGACTGTTGAAATATTCTGCTGCGGCTAAATAGTATCCAAACACTGCGGTATGGTAGCCTTTTTCAATTTCTGTTTCTATTAATAAAGCATCATTTACATCTTTTGGAGAGGAGAGTTGGTTTCTCATCCGTTCTGTGATCAGGCGGCTCGTGGTATGGGCATCCTTTCTTGCATTATCTAGTGATGCCACCTCATTTTGAAGAGATTTCATCTTGTTTCTGGCAACTGTAGATAAGACCTGTATTCCCAGACTTGCATTCTTCTCAGCAAGTTTTGCTTCTTCAATCAATTGTCTGGCTGCCAGTGTTCTTTTTCTTGTTTGTCCATTAAAAAGCGTCCATTGTAATTCTACACCAACAAACCAGTCGGGCATAAGTAGGGGCAGGTCTCTTTGATATAAATTATAATTCCCAATGGCAAAAATGTTGGGTAAAGAAAATGAACTGCTGATCTTTTCGGCTGTTTTAGCATACGAGATCTTACTGCCGGCCATTTTATATACAGGATTTGATTCCCAAAAATCGCCCTCAGGTTTAAATGGCTCAATAACTGCATATGTCAGCGTATCTGTAATTATTATTGCAGAGTCTAACGGGACGCCAAGTAGCTTGTTAAGTTCAATATAGGCATTTTGCTGCTCCAGCTTGATGTTATTGAAATGGCTTTCGGCCTGTGTTAGTATTACATTTGTCCAGCTTTTCTGATAAGGCGCAAGGATTTGGTTTTTCACCAGTTCCTGGGCATAATTGTTGTTTTTGGTTAGCGCATCAACCATTATCTGCTGCTTATTGAACAGGGTATTTAAATATAAAATGCGCAGGTATTGTGCTGCAATCAAAAAATCGACTTCTTTATTTACCAGATCAACGTTGATATCTGCAGAATTTACAAGGGATTGAGCCAGGTTACTGGCAGCATCAAGTTTGTTTCCCAGAAAAATGGGTTGCCTTACACCTAAGCCGGCTACAAAATAAGATTGCTTACTTAAACTCGGATTATAGTTGGGATAAACGCTCCCGATAATATTTTTGGAAGCATTATATATCCGGTCTTGTGCGGCTTGCGACAAATCATTGCCGGTAACCTCTTTAAATACTTCATTTGCAGCATTAACACTTTGCTTTGAAGAACCCTCTACAATACCATCTTTTACTGTCTGCAAATTTACCGTTAATGGGCTGCTAAGGTAAGTATAGCTAGATAGCAGGTCTACTTTGGGCAAGTAGCTTTTCTTCTCGGCCTGCAAATTATACTGACTGGATAGCAGTGCAGATTTTGCTTGTCTGAGCGTCATGTTATGATCCCGGGCGAGATTAAAACATGTTTCAAGAGAGGTCGTTTGGCCGTTTGCTGTAACAACAAAAATTGCCAGTATCATGAGTAGTAAGTACCACTTAAGATGGTTTGTTGGTTTGTTTCTCATCGATCCAGGTTAATGAGTACTATAACTTTAAACTTTACATGGCTTACGTGTTGAATAAAGTTGATCTTATCTATCAACTCTCTCCAGGCTAATAAAGTTTTAAAAATTTACATTAAATTTTCGATTTATGAAACTTAATAATGATAATTGGCGCTTAAAGTTTAACCCTGACGGCAAACCTTTATCTGAAAAGCATTTGCCGGATTACCTACTGTCATCATTTTAAACTCATCCCGTGTAATCCCCAATTCAAATAAGGAAGGTTTTAATACTCCAAAAATGGTGTTATAAGGTATTGAGTTGCCATTTTTAAAAGCGTTGAAAGCAGCTTTGCCGCCTTCTTCTGTAACGGCAAAACCATCGTCATGAGAAATCAATACTTTATGTAGCAGGCCTTCACCTTTTAATCTGTAAATATGATTTCGATATTGAACAATCGAGTCCCTGTCTTCATTAATGCCATCTAAACTAATCCAGCAACCTTTTTTTGCCAGTTCAACGTGGAAAAATCCTGTTGGATCATTTTGTGCATGTACCCAGATTAGAGCTTCCGGACTTACCCCTGCTTTAATAAGGATTTCGACTTCCYGGCGCGCAGCGGCACCATTTCCTGTATGTATGGCTATTTTTAAACCACTTTTTAGATGGGCAATTGCTGCGGCTTTAATTAATTTTTCTTCAATAGGTTTCAGTGGTGCACTATCTACTCCAAGTTTTATAAAACCAGGGCGGATATCGGTTCCATCGATTCCATTCTCCCATTCTTTTAGCCATCTGGTAGCTAACTCTTCACTGGTTTCTGTAAAGGCGTGGTTGGGTAGATATTTATGTCCTACTGCTGCGTAATAGCCTGTATTGGTTATAATGTTAATGCCACTGGCTTTTGAAAGTAATCTTAGTAATTCTACATTTCTGCCGATATGTGCAGGAGTACACTCAATAATGGTGGTGACGCCAGATTTTTTAGCAGCTTTTAAATAGGGAAGCAACAGGTTTGCTGTTACTTCATTATCGTATTCGGGACGCGTATCAGGTTCTGCGCCTTTAAAATCGGTAATAATGTGTTCATGTGATAAGGTAAGGCCCATTGAATTTGTCTCAATTTTGCCATTCACAGTCATTACAAAACCTTTTTCAGCTCCAGATGATTCTGCTGCAAGCGCTAGAAAACTCGGATATAAACTGATAAAACCTGCAAAACAGGAAAGAGATATAAACTGACGTCGCTCCATATACAAAAATAATTTAATYACCGGTATTTTTATGTAGTTAGTAGGGCTATGCTTTACCTATGGCTCAGGAATGCTTAAGGTTAGCCCAGAAGCAGAGCAAATGCACCTTTGTCTTTTTTCCACCCTTTAAAAGTGAATTATGCTACAATTTGAATTGTATCTGGTTTTATTGCATCTTTATTAAGCTGTTAAGCATACCTTTWACTTTATTTGAGATATTATAAATTTGTTTTAATGAGCAAACAAAAGACGAATTCCGGGCTTTTATTAAAATTAACAATTGGTTTTGTTGGTATAGCATTATTTGTGTCTTTAACAGGTGTAAAAACGCCTTCAACGCAAAATCCAATAATTGCTCAAACGGCTGTTAAATCAGTTGATTTTCTCAATAGCATTGGCGTAAACTCAGCGATCTCGAAGCGGGGAGAATCTTTGGACAAGACTATCGAGCTAATGAAGTATACAGGCATCAGATGGATTCGTGCAGGTTATGAAGGAGATATTCCTGAGGCAGATTTCATTAAACTCCATAAAGAGACAGGTGTTAGATTTAGCTACGGTCTGTTAAGTGGCGGAACTGACATTAAAAGGTTGTTAGCGGGAGCCAGAAAGCTCGATGCAGTAGGAGCCCTGCTGGCTTTTGAAGGTTCTAACGAACCAAACAACTGGGGGTTTAAATATAAAGGGGCAGAGGGCGGAAAGAACTTAACCTGGTTGCCGGTTGCTCAATTACAAAAGGATTTATATGATGCAGTTAAAAGTGACAAAACATTGAAAAAGTATCCGGTATGGGATCTTTGTGAAAATGGAGCACAAACTGATAATGTAGGATTACAATTTCTTARAATACCAAAAGGGGCTGGCACATCAATGCCTGATGGAACTAAATATGCTGATTTTGCAACATGTCATAATTATTTCTCACATCCTTCCCATCCGGGACTGTACGATAACCAAACATGGAATGCTGCCGATCCGGGGCCACTGTGTAAGGTTGACGGGCTCTATGGCAATTATGGAAAAACCTGGAGAGGAAAACATAAGGGATATACCGAAAACGAACTTTTAACATTACCGCGGGTTACAACTGAAACAGGGGGAACGCTAACTGATGAAATAACTGAAGAGAAGCAAGCCCGACTTTACCTGAACTTATACCTGTCGCAATTCAAGAGGAACTGGAGGTATACTGCTGTTTATTTATTGCGAGACAGGGTAGATGAGGCAGGTAATCAAACTTTTGGTTTTTATAAGCCAGATTATAGCCCAAGAAAATCAGCCATATATTTACACAACTTAACTACAATTCTGGCCGACAAACCATTAAAGTTTAGCTTAGGGAAATTAGCTTTCCAAATTATTGGTCAACCTGAAACTGTGCATACGCTATTGCTCCAAAAAAGTAATGGCAGGTTTGAATTGGTAATTTGGGGAGAAAAAGCAAAGGGCACTGAAGAAATAGAAATAAAACTAAGCAAGGCATATCCTCTGGTAAAAGTTTATGATCCTACAAAGGGCACAGAAGCAGTTGCTATTTGGTTTATTAAACAGGAGCGGGGCGAAATACATCATGTAAAGCAGTTGCTAATAACAGCAAAATGGTGGTGGTTAAGTGCAGGGATGTTATTGAGCGTAGTTTATGTATTTATTCATGGAATGATGTACCGATCGTCATTTGCTGCGGTATCGAGCAAAATATCAATAGCAGATGGCACCATTCTTTTTTTAAAGCGAAACTTTGTGAGTGTTTTCTTGCCGGCTGGTGGGGTCTCATCGTTGGCTTTTTTTAGTGTGCCAATAGAAAAGAAGGGGGTAAGCAGATCACAAATTAATTTTGCCTCGTCTATATATGGTTTTGTGGGTATCTTATCGGTATTGGTAATTGCCATACCTGTATTTGTTTATGGCGTTTTAGAAGGAACTTTAGGTCAGGGAGAGTGGTTTGGTTTGTTGGCAGCCTTGCTGTTAATTGCCGGTATATATTTGTTGTACAGGTC
>NZ_JBFTNT010000256.1:0-6152 GCF_056397585.1 Pedobacter sp. 05L430
ATACTAAGGGACATTTTACATTATTTGTAAAAGCCGGGAAACCGATAATATTAAAAACAAAGGCTGTAGGATATAAGAACCTAAATATAGAATTAGGATCTTTACAACGTGATACAACCTTAAACTGGATATTGGAACAAGAGAACAATACGTTGGAAAATGTTGTCATCTCTGCGACACGTAAACCAGAAAATATACGGAACATAGCTGGTTCAGTAAGTGTTGTTTCAAAAAAGAAGCTAGAATCAGAAATGATTATCAACCCTGATCTAAGCACCATTTTAGCCAATCAGGTTCCGGGGTTCGCGCCAACAGCACAAACAGGAAATAATGTAGGACAAAATCTTCGAGGACGTCCAATGCTTGTTATGATTGATGGTGTAAGCCAGTCTTCACCCTTAAGAAATGCAGAGGTAGATCTACGTTCTATCGACCCTGCAGTTTTGCAGCGAATAGAAGTTGTAAAAGGTGCAACGGCAATTTATGGAAATGGAGCAGCCGGCGGATTAGTCAACTACATTACACTTGTTCCAGATACTGCGGCAAAGTTTGCAGGAAAAACGTCTGTTAACTTAAATGGATCGATGATCAACCCAAAAAACTCCGGAGGTGGACGCATCAATCAAATGTTTTACGGGAAGGTTGGAAAAATGGATTACGTAGCTAGTGGAACTTATGAACAAACCGGTGAATATAAAGATGCCAAAGGTGATGTGGTTGGTCCGAACTATAGTTTAGGCGAAACTGACAGTTACAATGCATTCTTCAAAGTTGGTTACCAGCCAACTAAAAACCAACGTTTGCAACTCGTTTACAATCTGTACAGCAGTTTGCAGAACAGCAATTTCACACTAGTAAATGGTAATCTTGCCACGGGTCAAAAGGCTACAGGAGTTTTAGGCAAACCTCTAGGCATACCAACGGGGGTCGATTACAACCATAATATCCATCTATCATATAAAATAGACAGCATATTATTGAACACTAGTCTGCATGTTGATACTTACTTTGAAAAACGCAAAGATGTATTTTACGTCTCTTTAGGTCGTTTTGATGGTGGTGATGGACAATCGCTTGCTACAAATGAGAAAAAAGGTGCCCGCTTATTTTTAGAAACACCTGTATTACAAACCTCGGCCTTAAAGGCAACACTAGCTTATGGTGCAGATTTTTTAAAGGATAAAACTGCACAACCTTTAGTTGATGGCAGGACCTGGGTACCCGAAATGGATATGGCCAACCTGGCTCCATTTGCACAGGCAAGTATAACGGCATTAAAAGATTTGATATTTACCACGGGAATTCGTCTGGAACATGTAAATATTAATGTCGACGACTACAAAACATTGCGCACTACAAATGCAACAGGGGGAACATTAACGCCTTCTTTTGAGGTTACTGGTGGCAAATTAAAGTACAACACCTATTTGTATAATGCTGCATTAAAATATAACCGTTTTGCATTGTTCAGTCCTTTTGTTAGTTTCTCTCAAGGCTTTTCAGTGATGGATATTGGTCTGGCATTGCGTGAGGCTAAAGTGAATAGCATTGATAAGATCAATACCGATGCCGTAAAGGTGAATAATTATGAGGCTGGTTTTCAAAGTACTTATCAGGAGCTGACTTTTCTTGCTTCTGTGTACAAAAGTACATCGAAACTTGGTATTGAAGTCGTATACGATGCAGCTACCGGATTGTTTAATACCGCAAGAAGTCCAGAAGAAATATATGGATTTGAACTCGCTGCCAATTACAAATTGATGCCGTCATTAGAATTGGGTGCAAGTTATAGTTACACCGAAGGTAAACGCGACATTGATAACAATGGCAACTTTGATGACAGTGCAGACATGTATATGAATGGCCGCCGAATTTCGGCACCAAAGATTACCGGAACGGTTACTTATAGCCCGTTGACCATATTAGATTTAACACTTAATTATACCGGAATAGCGTCACGTAACCGCTTCGAGAAAAATGCTTCAGGCGTTTACAATGGTAACGAAGGAGCAGTTAAAGCATATAACCTATTCAGTTTTACAGGCAGCTACAGGGCTAATAAAAACACCCGGATTACCTTAGGGGTGGAAAACCTGTTTAACCAGGATTATTTTCCAGCAAGGGCGCAATGGTTTATGCAACCTGGTTTTTATTCCAAGGGCAGGGGTACAGCAATTAACCTGGGCTTATCTGTAAACTACTAATTTTAGTCACATTTAAAATAGAATTATCATGAGAAAATCGTCTCGATTTCCTGATGATAATTCTTATTAGATTTAAAAATCTAGCCCTTTAGTTTTTCTAATGCTTCCTGAAATGCTGAAGCATAAGCCTTTGTGTTGCCCACGGGAACATCAAACTGATTTTTTTCCAGTGCTATAAAGAATTCATCTGCAACTTCTTCAGGAGGAATGCCATTTGCACCGCCTATTTCCGCCGAAAATTCTGTATTTACCAAAGGAGGGTATACTTCGTATATCTGGACGTTTTTTTGTTCTTCGTAGGTGTACCTCAATGCAACGGTATAGCTGTGCAATGCAGCTTTTGTTGCGCCATAAGTAGGTATAAATTTATTACTACCATAAACAGCTATCGAAGAAACATTTACAACCGCTGATTCTGCTTTTTGCAGCAGGTGTGGCAGTAGCAATTCCGTAAAGTGGATTACACTAAAGTAATTTGTATTCATTTCTATAACAGCCTTCTCGTGTGCATTTGAGGTTTCATTCAAAAGATAACTAAAGGCTGCTCCGGCATTATTTATGATGATGTTCACATCTGGGTGATGCTCTTTCAGGTGTGCCGCGATACGGACCCTGTCAGCTTCTACCGATAGATCGCCCTGGATAGCGACAGCATCGCCTAATTCTCTTAGTGCATTCTGAAGGCGTTCTTCATTACGTCCGTTAATGATGACTTTGTTGCCTGTTGCATTTAATTTTTTAGCAATTGCTAATCCTATTCCGGCGCTTCCGCCACTAATGAATACTGTATTTCCTGTTGTTTTCATTGTTTATATAAATTTAATTCGTAAATTTGCTTGCATTTTGCAAGTGCAAATATACATTTCAACTTGCAAAATGCAAGTGATTTTATAAATATTTTTATTATGGATACAAAGAAGAGGTCGGATTGCCCTATTAGCTGTTCACTTGATGTCTGGGGAGACAAATGGTCGCTGCTGATCGTTAGGGATCTTATGTTTGCGAAACAGTGCACATATGGCGATTTTTTAAAATCGGACGAAAAAATAGCAACCAATATTTTAGCCGCCCGATTACAAATGCTCGAAGAAAATGGGATTGTTGCCAAACTAAACCATCCCGACAGCAAGGCAAAAGTTTTATATAGGCTCACACAAAAAGGGATTGATCTATTGCCTATAATGATCGAAATTAACCTATGGGCCGAAAAATATTTTACCCTACCTGCTGAAAGGAAAGCATTGTTGAAAGAGATAAAAAAAAATAAAGAAGGCTTTTTAAAAGCTAGAATAAAGGAATTAAAAGAATCTTAATATAGCTACTTATTTATCAAAATCAGTTTTTTAGCCTCTTCCAAAACCTCGTCTTTTCCGGTTAGTATGCCATCGATGGTTGGTCTTACTACTTTGTTAATTTTTACTCCAACACGTTGAGCATTAGTGCCGTCAGGATAATACACCCCCAGGCCAGAATACCAGGTTGTAATAGCACCCGGTAAAGAAATAGGGGTAACGTTGCCATCGGCACCAGCAGACGAGCTGCCTATAACAGTAGTATTTGGAGCACTTTGCAAAGCCATCGTAACAAACTCTGAATTGCTCTGTGAATTTTCATTAACAAGCACTACCACTTTTCCCTTATAATAATCTGTTGTTTTAATCCCGGTTTTGGCAGATTCTTCATATGTAAACATACCAGGATTGCTGATGGATCGGCCAGTAAATTTTGCGAATATACTCGAGTCTGGTTTGAAATAGGCAACAAAGGTACGCTCCATTTCATCAACCGGATAGCCACGCATGTCTACAATAATCCCTTTTGTATCTTTAAATTTTGTTTTTATGCTGTCTAGCATGGTGTTTTTATAAGCGCCACAATAAACGTAACCAATACCGGTATTTATTAATTGGTATGCAGGTTTATGAGATTGCAGGTAAACATCATTGACCTTGCTTATTTCTAAGCCTTGTTGAACCACAGTCATGGGCACATTGTTTCTAATGATTTGTAGGTTAAAAGTGCTATCGATACCTCTTCTCAGGTAAACACTAGTCATATCTCTCAATGCAGTTCCATGGTTTGAAGCTGGGGTGATAGGCAAGTATTTATTAATTAACGATTGTACTTCCTCTCCGTTAATAGCAGTTATAATATCGCCTCGGGTTAGGTTCTTAGTAAGGTCAAAGGTTTCTTTGAGAGAACTTGTAACTATAAGCTGATCCCCCACAAATCCGGCATCAAAGGGCAATCTATATCTTCCCAGATCCTGTTCACGGACTTCGCTTTCAATAAATGCATGCGAATCGTGGATACTTGCAATTAGTTTAACCATTGCCTTTACATAGGTATGTTCATTATCAGCTTTAATTACCTGTGGGATAAAAGCAGGAAGGATAGTGCTCCACTTCTCAGTAGTTAGTTCTCTGTTTGGACAAAAGTATTGAATCATACTCCAGTAACGATAAAGCGCCAATAAGCGTAAACCTGCATCAGGGTACTTCTTGTCAGCGTATTTGTTTTCATGCAAAAAAGAACTGTTTCTTATATTAATCAGACCACCTACATAATAATTCGTTGTGATGTTTGTGTTCTTTAAAATGTAATCCAGTTTGGCAGAAAGCGTTTTGCTAAAAATTTTATTCTTGAATAAGCTTCCGTAATCAGGTCTAACGGCGATGGTTGCAAGGCTAGGCTGTGTTTTGCAATCTGCGCAGGGCGGAACTTTGCCTAATTTATCAACCCATTTTTCCATCACCTGCGATACCTGTATATCGGTTCTGCAGCTAAGAACCTCAGGCAATACACGGAAAAGTTCTGCATCCCAGTTATAATCACCATTGGCTACTGCCGGATGATGGTATTTTAGAAAGCCCCATACTTCCCCGAGTAAGCTTAAGTTTTTTTGAGTTGAGGGGGTTAAAGGAATGGCATCTATTCCAGAGTTTTGATTTAGTACCGTGTCTTTTAATGCCTGATATATATTAGCTTGTTGCTCCCGCGCTTCATCTATTGGCTTTTCGTCCAGATACAGGCGCAAGCTATCAACCCAGACCGTGCCTTTGCCAGCCAGTACCGCACCAACGTTTATGGCTACTATTTCACGACCATCATAAGGTAGCTGAATCATAAACTCTTTCCAGTCATTTGTGCCTGTTAAAGCCTGATTCTCTGAATTCTCGTAGCCCACACTTTTTCCATTGATGCCATCTGTGCGCATCCAGATCCCAGCAAAACCACCAGTTACGTTTTGGGTTTTTAGGTTCCCAACTAGCATTAATTGTTTTCCCTTAAATCTTTTGTTTATTTTAAAGTTTATGCCCCCGTAATCAGCACCTGCACTGTCGGTAATAGAAATGGCATATTTTCCTTGCAGTTTAATTGTACTATCCAGTTTTACGATGTACGGGCTTTGGGTTTTTATTCTAAGATTCCAACCCTCCGGATTTCCTGTGCTGTCTAGCACTTCAAAGTTGCCGTTAAACTTGCTTTGCGCCTGTGTTAATGCGCTGCATAACAGGAGTATGGGGAAAAGAGAGCGTTTAATTCTTATCATAGATCTAATTTACAGAATTAAGGATTCACTGCTATATTTTGCAATCAAGTTTAACTTTTTTTAACGTCATAGAATAATACGTGATAACTCATAGTGCCAGTATATCAAGTCAATATATTGCGTTAATTCGCGAATTTATGGTTATCCCTTTTGTTTAGTAGTTGCTAAAATTGATAATCCCTCGCCAATCCAATATTTTTAATAGTTTTGAGATTCGTAAAACTAAAATAAACTACACACCTTGAAAAAAATCATCTTATTGGTTTTATTAACCACAGCTCTAAACTTTTCATTAATGGCGCAAAGTAACGTCAAAATATACAAGTTATCGGCTTATGGCATAAAACCTAATTCTGGAAAAAATACCACACCTCTGCTAACTTCATTGCTTAAGG
>NZ_JBFTNT010000257.1:0-6149 GCF_056397585.1 Pedobacter sp. 05L430
CTATTGTATTCTTGAAAGTTAGACTGCCGCGGTGCCAGATTCAGTTTAATATCATTTCAAATTAGAATGATTGTTTCAATAAAAACTTTTGAGGCTGCTTGTACAGCCGTAGGGCGAGGCAAATTATGCAATCGCTAAATTTAATTATAAATACAACCGGTGGGTCCTCTTGTATTATCAGGGCTAGAATGGTAGGTTTGGATTGATAAGTATGCCATTAGGATGGCTTATCATTTTCCAATACCACGAAATAACGGGCTGTTTGTATAGAAATAAGAGGCTTCTTGTACAGCCATTGGGTGAGACTAGAATCTTACTCACTAAGTTCCTGGTAGTATTTGGCAGTACTATTTGCCTGCTCCATCGTGAACATACCATGCCGGGGTAGCTTATTTCAAATCGCTTTGGATATATTGATCAGAAAAAATTAGCATAAGAGGCTGCTTATAAAGCCGCAGAATGAGGCAAAATATGCACTCACTAAATTTGATAAATATACAATCGATGGGGGCGCTCGTATTATTGGAAACAGAACAAGTTTCTTTTAAGAGATTGCCAACGGAGGCAGCTAGTTGTTTTTCAGTTAAACGGGACAAGAGGCTGCTTGCACGACCATGGGGTGAGCCAAAATATGCACGCAAATCCAACAAACGATATCCTCTCGAACTTATGTTTAATATTATTATGCATTATAAACAAAGTAATCGAGACTACTTCTACAGCCCTAAAGTGAGATAGAAATGTACTCAATAAATGTTCGTAGATTGACGGGTATGAAAACTAAAATTGGTTTCATGAGTATATAGAACCGGCAGGGGTCTCAATGAGAATTAGAGTCATTTCAACCGACTCCATAACACTCCTAAATCGACAGTACGAACAAACAGCCACACCAGTCCGTAAGCACCAGAGCAAAAACCCCGCGGTTTTTTGCAGGCCGCAAGAGACGGGCTTGCCTATGTCCGTTTTTTTAGTCCATAGGCAATATACTCGGGTTAAAAATTTACCAATGATTGTACCCTACCCTTAATAAAGGTAATACTAATCTGATAAGGAAAATCGGTATTCAGATTACTCCTGATCAGCTTCACACCGTTCTTCAATACCCTGGTGATTTCAAGCCTCGCTTGTTTTGGCAATTTACTGGCACCTAGAACAATAGTCACCTCACCCTCCCTATTCAAATTAAAAGACATATCAAACCGTCCACTGACTGATTTATCGAGTTTACAGTTACTGAGCATATATTTTTGCAACTTATTTTTATCTTCCACAGTTATACGGCTGGTAATCACAACTTCTCCCAAAATAGCCCTGCTATCACAGTCTGAGGATACTGTTGCTGCCTGCGGCTTACCCAAAAGGGTTGATTGTGCATTAGCTTTTTGCCCAATCGCGCCAATCCCTACAAAAACCATTGCAGTAACCAACCATCTTTTCCAGCGAGACTCATCAACTGGCAATGGCGCCATTAACTGATCGCTGGAGAAGCGACCGCAAAAACCCTCCTTGTTTTCCTGCATAATATTGATGAAGTATGCTACATTTTTGTTGGTAAGGTCATATACCTTTTTTTGACAGCTGTTACAGAATCGCCCTTCCGCGTCAGGCTCCATATTATTCCAATCCTGATTACAAATAAAGCTTAGTTTGGCATCGTTGATCTTGTCTTCCATGTCGTGTTTGTTGGTTTATCAGATGATGAAGTTTACCAACCAATTCCATAATATTAGAATTGAAAGTAATGACACTCTGATCCGCTCTCCTTTTCATATATTTAACTACATCGGATGGTTGCATAGCCACCTAAATCGAAAGTAGAAATAAACAGCAACACCTTTCCGTAAACACCAAAGCAAAACTTCCGGTTTTGCAGGCCGAAAATGCGCGCAAGGAATTATTGACTGATAAAATTTAAATTAAACCAAATCTTTATTCAAATAGTGGGATAAATTACTAAGTGGACACTCTACGGAATTCCCTTAAATTGAGCTAACTAGAAGAAACATCAGTACATACTTCTTGTTAATTCCATATTGAATATTAGTATTCGATTATTAATATAGTGATTCAAAAGACCGTGTTTGATATAACAAATCACCTAATTTTTGTTTATTTTAATCCCACTAAAAGCACATTGATACATGACGCCAATAGAAGCAGATGAAAAGCTAAAGAAATACAATTATTTAGTAGGAAAAACTATTGGTAAAGATACTATCGCGGCAATTATGCCAGTTCCCGTTGATTCAGAAATGACTGTTGAACAAATGTTCCTTACTGTCTTTAACAATGTCCCGCACAAATTGTTCGAGCATGCCGATTATAGGATCGTAGTGATGCTTAATTACCAGCAATTTCTTGATAAGGGAGAAGTTATTTGGAAAGATCTTAATGAGGTTTTGGAGATGTTAGGGATAAATGAATAACCTTAGATTGCAGGACAGCGAAGCGTCGATCTCCCGCAATTGAGCCTGAAGCGAAAGAAATGCGCACATTGTGATCTTTAAAATTATGAAAAAAACTACTTTCTTCTCCCTGATTCTAATATTGAGTTTCTTCTATGGGTATACTCAAAGCAAAGGCGAGCTAATTTTACCTTCTGAAACGATAGAAATTAAAAAAATTAAACAGCAAACGCCGGAGCGGCGGATATTGCAAATTGCCGTTATAAAAACAATTGGAAAACACCTGGATTCGGATTTACTGTTTAAAACACCAAAAGGTGATGGTTACATTACCTCTATCAGCTTAGTTTTTAACATGAAAGGAGGAATTGATACTGTATATTTTGCAGAAAAAATGTCACCGCAGTTAAAAAAAATACTGAAACCTAACGCAGAGTTGGTTGCCAAACTGAAGAAAATTTTGCCCTTTCCAGATTTCAATGGTAAAATAGTCGTTTATCCAATACTTTTTAAATGGGGATATGACGCCACGCTAAATTATGGAGAGCACTTTTTAAATGATTTTGAAGGCCTATGGCCAAATCTCGATGTGAAAGATCAAAAAAAGCAAATTATTTTATTAAGACCATATATTAACATATTTCATAAGAGCGAAAATTAATTCTCTTTACTGGGGACAGCTATTTTGCATGCTCATGAGCTATAGGACACCAACACACCAAAGTTTCTTTTGTCGATGCAAAGAATCATTGAGGTGATTCTGGCGCTGAGTAGACTCGGAACTTCCATCCTATTACAATATTCATAGTTGCCCACTCTCTTAAAGGCATCTATTGATGAGTAGGTAAGTGAGCACCATGAACAGTGATCCCAATATTATCCAAACCAGCCCCCGCATCATCGCATGATAGTATTCAGGCGCTCGTACCTGTTCGGGGAATAAAGTAAACCTGATCTGCCTGATGATTGGCTTTGGTCCTTTTTCTATTGCCTGATTAATCCCAACAAATCCTTTGAGAATGGCCAGATTGACCTCAGAGAGGTCGGGCCGTGGCGCTTTGACTTCTATAGTATCATACTTACGCTCAAAGGTTGCGATTAACGCCTTACTTTCCTCGATCAGGATATTGAGTTGATTGTCTTTGTCCGCTAATTTCTCTTCCAGATCTGCTATTACTTTTTGCGTTTTCTTGCCCTGCTCCGCTAACTCTTTCAAAATTTCCGTGAATGAGGTTTCATCTAAGTCCATAAGAATTGATTTTAAATTGATCTTCCTTTAGTTTTTTTACGTGCTAATTTTTCCGTTATCCCCGGCTGTTGCCATCTCATTTGCGCATGTTTTTGCTGCTCAGCAATCCCGCGCTGCTGGATAAGCTGAGCAGTGATATTTGCCAGGCTATGCCCGAGCTGGCTTCCCTTGAACCTGACCAGCTTTTTGTCGATGAAGGCAATGCCCCTCCCAAGTTCAACTTGGTAACCCTGCTTTTCCATTCTGATCTTTAGCGCCTCAATGGTATCTGATTTGCTAATCGCAGCTTCCAGCTTTTCTCTGAGCAGTTCCTTTCTGTTATCTACCCTTTTACCTATGACCATCCGCTCCGTGGGTGTCAAAAACCGGTTGGGATTTAAAACAGGGGTTAGTTTATACCTTTTTTCCATTTCCCGGCAAAATTGCGCCATTCGTYTATAGCTGTTGTGATCGCTGACCGTCTTACCATCATAACCGACCCGGTTAGCCACAATGTGGATGTGCTCGTGAAGGGTGTCTGAATGGGTAATGACGATAAACTGATTTTGGTCAAATCCAAACTCTTCGGACATTGCTACGACGATGTCTGCCTTTTGTTGTTTGGTCAGCAAGGCGGCATCGGCATAGGCAAAGCTAAATGAAGCATGAAGGACTGGCTTTAACAGCTTTGGATTAAGTTTCCTTACTTCTACCAGTTGTGTGATCACCTGATCCATGGTGCCAAAGCAGTTGTTATAATAAATCACTTCAGCCTGTTTTTTGACCATTTCTTCCAGCTGAAGTTCTTCGCTTTCCTGTAATCGGCCCTCATGCAGGTAGCGAAGGCAACCCCGAAAGTYTCTACCCGTGGTTATTTTCCCGATCATTTTAAATAAGTCTTTATTTCTTCTACAATTCGTTGCACTGTCCTCATTTGCTGATTGATCAGGGCCCTGTCCATCGCGTTCAGGTCCTCAGCTGAATTACGTTTGCGGGCAATCAGGTTGAGGGTGGCAGTGATGTGATGGAGTGTACCTGTAAATTGAAGTACCTCTTTGGGAAGGGTTTTCAATTTTATCTTCGCCGCCCCCTTTAGACCAAGCTCCCGGAGGTAAACGGAAACGCTCGTGTTCAATTTTCTGGCGCTATCCTGAATCAGTTTCTTTTCAATGGTATTACACCTCACTGTTACATTAATATTCTTTTTTTGGGATACTTTGGGGCGTCCTCTTTTCTTCCTATTATCACGCTGATTGATCATGACAGATGCTATAATTGTTCAAGGATTTATGAATTCACTCATTTAATAAATGGCGAGGTTTGCCCATAGCATATTCCTGCTATCTTTTCTTGGGGAAGCACACCTTTAATACGCAGGTCCTATAGCGTACCTGCTGAAATCTTCAGCAGTTTTATGATTGCTGAACTGCGAAGCCATTGCGTGATGGTTAAATCATTTGATTTGATGGTCTTTTTGATCTCCTCTATAAATTCAGACTTGAACGTCAGGAGCTCCGGTTCGGTTAAGATTTTGATCTGCATAATTGTCTCTGCTTTTAAATTTATAGGGCAAATTTGAATAACAGAACAGCAGAACCGATGACCACCGGTTTAGTGTGGTCATATGCGACAGACGAACCTTAGCTATTTTTTGTTTGGAGTTATAGGTACGATTTTGAAAAATTTCTGTTCGGGCTTAATTTCGGTTCCTTTAGAGGTAACATCATCTTTCTTGCCCACATAATAATTCCGAAGTGTTTCAACAGGTATATCATCGCCACCATCGGAGAAATACTTGCTGATCATTCTTGGATAAACGATCTGATGGTCGCTCAATATCAACTTTCTCCCCGAGGGCAATTCCAGTTTTTCGATCTGTTTGAACAGATCAATGAAAGTAGCGACATAGCCTTCCTCGACCCTAATCTTTTGGCTGACTTCAAATACCCTTAATTCATCCAGGCGAGCCTGAAATTCTTCAATCAATTCCTTCTGTTTTTGTATGATATTTTCTTTCTCTTCAATGACAATATGGGATGGCCTTGCATTCCACTCGTCTATACGCTTCAGGTACTCTTGAAACTGTTGAAGTTTTTCAATACTCAGCTTGTGCATAGCATGATTGCTTGAAAAGGGATCCTGCATCTCGAAGTGCCTGATCCTATTTTGTACGATCTGCCAAACATGACGAAAGAAATCCTCTTTACCTGTGAGATTGCCTTCGAGGGCATAGTTTAAATGATAGTTATAATAACGAGGAAATTCCTCTTCTTCAATTCTGTAAATCTTAAGCAGAAAGTGGTTATCATCATAGCTATACCTTAGCCCCATGAAGGTTCCCAGATCGTAGGGATGAGCAGAAAAGGAAAAAGATTTTCTGGGCTTGAAGTAACTTGTTTTCATTGGCAACATTCTGAATAAAGCTAAAATAAGATTTTTTAAAAAAAATCACGATTCATCATATCAGTACCGGCTTAACGCTTTCCTGGTTCAAGATCTAGTCAGATAAGATT
>NZ_JBFTNT010000258.1:0-6141 GCF_056397585.1 Pedobacter sp. 05L430
CTATTCAATTATGCCTTTAAACATAAATTAAATCACCTGATCATTGGAATGATAAATGGCCTGTTGCCTTGCGGATTCGTTTATCTTGCATTAGCTGGAGCATTAAATACGGAGAGCATTCAGCAAGGTATCATTTATATGTTTTGGTTTGGAGTAGGAACAATACCATTAATGCTGGGTGCGGCAATTATTGTCGGTTTTTCTGGTTTCACTTTCAGAAGGTCGCTCAATAAAGTTGTTCCTTATGCAATGCTAATTCTGGGTTTCTGGTTTTTATTAAGGGGACTGGAATTAAACATCCCCTATTTAAGTCCACAAAAACCAAATTCCAGTGTAGCAGAATGCAGATAAAACGATATTAATCTGCTAGGCTAAACAATTGAGTGCTGGGCTGGCTTGCCCAAAGTCTGGCATCAAAGGCCATACATATATTCCTTAAAAATCTTTTTCCGTACGGGGTAATCCGGACATCATGATCTGAAAGCATTACCAAGCCATCCTGGGCCAGCCATTTCATTCTTTTAATTCCTTCGTCTACTTTCTCATGCATTTCTTCTGGTTTTTTCCAGGATGTATACCCTCTACACATCAAATTCAAAATATGCTTTCGGATTACAAGATCGGTATCATTTAAAATGTGGCCTTTTGTAACTGGCAATTCTCCTTTACTAACAACACTCATATATTCTTCAACATTCTTTACATTTTGTGCAAAGGCCGTCCAGCAATCGCTTATAGATGAAACCCCTAATCCAATTAAGACTGTACTGAATTGTTCCGTATAGCCCATAAAATTCCTGTGTAACTGGCCATTCAGCTGGGCATGGTATAAACTATCGGTTTTGAGTGCAAAATGATCCATACCTATCTCCGAATAACCGCCGGCAATCAGCTTAGCTCTTCCCAGCTCATATAAACTCCTTTTCATTTCTGCCGATGGTAACTCTTCTTCTGTATATTTGCGCTGCCCGGGTTTTATCCATGGAACATGAGCATAACTGTAAAATGCAATTCTATCTGGTTTTAACCTTAATACAGATTGTATTGTTTTGCCCAGACCCGTTAAGGTTTGAAGCGGAAGTCCATAAATCAAGTCATAATTAATGGACTGATAGCCTATCTGTCGTGCCTTCCTTGTTACCCTTTCAACTGATCGGTAAGACTGAATCCTGTTGATTACAACCTGTACTTTTTTATCAAAATCCTGAATACCCAGACTTATCCGTCTGAACCCCAGTCTATATAAAAGGATCAGATGTTCATCGGTGGTATTGTTTGGATGACCTTCAATGCTAAACACAGCATCTTCATGTAAATCTGAGGGATTTACAAGGCCATCAATTAACAATTCCAGATGCTCAGGACTAAAAAAAGTTGGTGTTCCCCCACCCAGATGTATCTCCTTAATTATCGGCTTTATGCCAAGATGGCTGCGATATATTTCCCATTCTTTTAATACAGCATTAATGTAGGGAATTTCTACACCGTGATTTTTGGTAATCCTGGTATTACATCCACAATAGGTACACAGGCTTTCGCAGTAAGGTAAGTGTACGTATAAACTTAAACCTTCGGTACTATTGCGAACCGTAGTAATGAGGTTGTTAATCCATTTATTTTTATCAAAACGCTGCGCATCCCAAAATGGCACGGTAGGATAGCTGGTATATCTTGGTGCAGCAACGCGGTATTTGTCGATCAAGCTGCTATTTATCATCCCTGTCAGATTTTATGTTAACTTCTTTATGATGCTGATCACAAGATCTGGAACATATGCAGGCCTCTCCCAAGCATTTACGACCTTCCCACTTATCCAAATTGTTGATGGTTTGTGATGCAAGTGCCATTGGAAGTTCATTTTCKGGAATACCACTTAGCGCCCAGGGCGGAACGCTGGCAATTTTAATATTGTGACTAGAAGCCTCCTTGTGATCTATATGTGAACTATCTATTGATCTGGTTGCAATATATTTAATACCCAGATCAGCTAGCTTATGGATTACATTGGCTGAAACATCATCATCAGTAAACACAACAACGGCGTCCTTACCCTCTGCATAAAACACCGTTTCTGCACACAATGAATTGGATATCAGTGTAATTTCGTGTTTCTTGCGGTTGGCTGTCGCCAATGGCTCTTTTTCAGTTGACTTAATACTATACGCTACAACTCTCATTCTATTGATTTTATCTATCAAAATTAAGTCGTAGCTTACTGGCAAAGAATGAGGTTAATCACATCAAATTAGTGATCTTCGTCAGTTTTTCATGGTCTGTAATTTCAAATGATCAAGAATCAAGATCTGACTCCCCTTTCGCTCAATCAAGCCCTCATCTTTAAAATCGCTTAAAATTCTGCTCACAGTTTCCGTCGCCATTCCTGCCATTGAAGCCAAATTATCCCTAGACATACTTAATGTCACAGTATCAACTACCGTTTCTTTATTAGAACTTAACCTGATCAGAACTTCTGCCATCCGTTTTCTTACTGAATGATAGGCCAGCTGAAGCAGCTGCTGTTCCTTATCTAATATATTATTGGCTAAGAGTCTGATAAACTGAGATGCAACTGCAGGGTATTTATTTAGCAAGGGTTCCAGAAATCCCTTTGGAAGAAGACACAGGGAGGTATCTTCCATAGCCTCACTTGTTTCCCGGTAGTTCTCATTCGCTAACAAAGCGGCAACGCCAAAATACTCATCTGCGCCATGTATTCCGGTTAATAATTCCCTACCGTCATCAGCAACTTTAAAAGTTTTTATGCTTCCGGAAATTACAAGATAAATACCATTTACTGGATCTCCGTCATAGTAAACAACCTGTTTCTTTTTGATTTGTCTCACCTTTCGCTCAGCAATTAACTTTGAAAGTTCCTCGAGTCCTCTATTACCACTCAAAAGATTATCTAATTTATCAAGCGATTGACTGTATAATTGCTTTTGCAAGTCTCTCTTCTTAATCCGGCTCTCTATGGCATTTAAAAGTTCTACATCATCAAATGGTTTGGTCAAATAATCATCCGCCCCCATTTCCATCCCCTTTCTTATATCAATCCGCTCGGTCTTGGCGGTTAAAAAGATGAAAGGTATAGCAGATGTTTCAGGTGCCTTACTCAACAGATACAATACGCCATACCCGTCAAGTTCGGGCATCATAATATCACATAATATCACATCAGGTAAATATTTTATGGCAAGTTCTATCCCCTGCTTGCCATTTTCTGCCTGGAACACTTCATAATTCCCAAGCATTAAAATTTCAGAAGTGCTTTCTCTTATATCGTTGTTGTCTTCGATAATAAGTATCCTTGTTTTTTCCCTCATCTCTATTTATTGAATGATAATGTGAACTTAGTTCCCTTATTAAGCGTACTGGTGAAACCTACGGTCCCCTTCATTAACGTTGCATACCTCAATACAATGTTTAAGCCCAAACCCGTACCCGGAATATTCCCTGTATTATTCGCTCTGAAAAATGGCTGAAAAAGATCTCTTTGATCTGACTCAGGAATTCCAATACCGTTATCATTAATTGTCACGATGCATGCATTATCGGTAATTTCGGTATTAAACTCAATAAAAGTATGTTCACCGGAGTACTTAATCGCATTGGATATCAGGTTTATCATGCAGTTCTTAAGCAAGTTTTGATCAAGATAAACTACACTATCCACACCGGTATGCTGATAAATTATATTTTGCTCTTCTTTAGCTATCATTTGCATCTCTTCGGTTATTTCTTCAGCTAACTTAACCAGGTCAAATGACTGGAAGGAAGGTTCTACATTACCTGCTTCAAGCCGTTCAAGAGAAAGAAAATCATTCAAAATGGTCGTAAGATTACCTACGGCATTTTTTATCTTATTTACATGTTTTCTAATATTTTCATTGTCATACGGTACCGCATATTTTTCGATAAGAACCGAAGACAATTGTATGGAGCTCAAAGGAGTTCGGAATTCATGAGAGGCCATGGATACAAAACGGCTTTTCATTTGATTCAGTTCTTTCTCTTTCACCAGAGAAATACTCACCTCTTCTTTTGCAACTCTTAATGCCTGAACCAACTCTTTTAATGATCTTGTACGCTCATCAACAAGGTTTTCAAGCTCAGCTGCATATTCCTTTAACCGCTGTTCTGCTTCTTTTTCCTTTGACAGATCATGGATAAAACCAGTGTATATCGTTCGGTGGTCGTAACGCACTTCACTTACTGCCAAGCGAAAAGGAAAGGTTGTGCCATCTTTGCGCAATCCCCTGACTTCTCTGCCCTTGCCAATGATCCGCTTTTCACCGGTGCTTTGATAACGGTGAAGATACCCGTCATGGCCGCTTTTATCAGGCTCAGGCATTAGCATTGAGATGTTATTTCCAATAACTTCCTCAGCCGTATAACCAAAAAGCTTTAACGCAGCAGGATTAAGACTTTCTACTATACCTCTGTGGTCAATCGTTAGAATTCCATCAATTGCAGTCTCAATTATTGCCTTAAGCAGCTTAGCTCCGTCCATAGTTTTTCTTTACACAAATGTAATAAAAGCACGATCAGGCCTAACATAACCAAAATCATGGTAAATAGTGACCATCGTCATATTTTGCAATTGCTAATATAATTCTCTTTGCCAAATAAAACTTTATTTATGCAGCACACTTTCCACATTCCAGTACTTGGATTAGGTTATTCTATTGACACTCCACTAAAAGTCGCCAGATACGGTATATCATCGGTTGTATCTATTGTAGATGACGAACTTACTGAGCGGATGCGGAAATATCATGCTGACTTGAACAGTGAACCGTATGATTTTATAGCTAAAGATAGGCCTGATAGCCGTTCACTCAGGATAACTGAGTATTTAAATCTGCTGCATAGACTCGTAAATAAACAAATTACTGAGCTGAAGAAACATGACTTTGAAAGCCACAGTGAACTGAACAGCTATTTTGAGCTATTACCGGAAAATTCTGTATTAAAATCAAGATTCAGGCTGATGCAGGAGTTGCCTCAGGGTGATGAAAAGCAAAAACTTCAAAATGAACTAAAGGAGGGCATTATAGCAGGGAATATTGACGTAAACATCATGTCAAAAGTAGATAAGGCAAACTATCAGAATGGCGCTTATCTGGGCGACGAAAACACTGACGCTTTGGCTGCACTCCGCGGTTTCGCAAAAAGCACACTAAGCTCTTCTGTGATTGTATCGGCCGGTCTGAATCAAAGATTATACGCCTATATGGAAACTTTTAGCGATTTCTTTCCTAACGCTGAAGGTCTGTTTACTAAACAAATAACATTGAAGGTAAGCGATTACCGTTCAGCAATCATTCAGGCTAAAGTACTTGCGAAAAAAGGACTCTGGGTCTCAGAGTTTCGCATAGAGTCTGGTTTGAATTGCGGAGGACATGCTTTTGCTACAGACGGATTACTTATGGGGCCAATACTTCATGAATTTAAAGAGAATCGAACAGAATTGTTCGCAGAGTTATTTGAGATATATCAGGATGTACTTAAGATAAAAGGAATAGACCATGATGAAAATTGGAAACCTCAGCAACGTGTTACCTATCAAGGGGGTATTGGAACTGCCCAGGAGCATCAATTTCTAATTAACTACTATAACCTGGATGCAGCTGGCTGGGGAAGTCCTTTTCTTTTGGTACCAGAAGCTACAAATGTAGATAAACAAACCCTTGATGATATTGCAAATGCCTCAGAAAGCGACTTCTATCTGAGCAATGCTTCGCCACTGGGTGTTCCGTTTAACAATTTCCGGAAAAGTACGGCGGAAATCCAAAGAATTGAAAGAATCGCTAAAGGGCGTCCAGGAAGTCCCTGCACAAAAAAATATCTTTGCAGCAATGTTGAATTTACCGCAGAGCCTATATGTACGGCTTCAAGACAATATCAAAGACTTAAAATAGCGCAGCTAAAAATTTTAAACCTGCAACCAGAGGTCTTAAAGAAAAAACTCGATCTAATTACCGAAAAAACCTGCTTATGCGAAGGCCTCTGTTCATCCAATTACTTAAAATCAGATGTTCTTAGACAAAAAGAAAATAAGGCGGTAAGCATTTGCCCTGGTCCTAATATTGCATATTTCTCCAGACAATACAGTCTGGCAGAGATGATTGGACATATATA
>NZ_JBFTNT010000259.1:0-6106 GCF_056397585.1 Pedobacter sp. 05L430
TTCAACTACCGCGTTATATAGCGTATCATCATTGAACTTTGTTTTTATTACAAAAGCTTCAGGATGAGCTTTTAAATGATTAATTACCCCTATGGCTACTGCCACACATAAAAGCGTCATCTGTTTATTTGTTTCTGGAGGATTTTTCCCCATTACTTCTGGATAATGCTCATTGAATGCAGCCTGAATTGCTTCTGCCATGCTTCCGGCAAGATCTGAGGGGGTTCCTGGAATTAAGGCCATAATTATCCTGTTTTAACTTTTACTGATAATAGACTTGGTGTAGCTGGTGGCATTGGAGGAACGGGTGGTGCAGGACTCACAGGTAATCCCAGCGCGGTCTCACCAGGGTGCATATGTGTAGCGTATATGTTTACAATTTGGTTTAGGTAAGTAAGTAATTCATCTCCAAATACAAGTGGATGAGAAGCACCGTCAACAAGTTCTATCTGAGGGGCATCCACCACTACTTTTGTATTTCCATGTACTTTTATCAGTCCTCCATTGATATCTATATTTATTTCATTACCGTTGGCATCTTTTACTGTAATAGCCGAAGGCTCAGTAATGATTTTATTTCCACTCTGATCTTCAACACTAAAGCCTTGTTTATCATCGCTAATGAATACTTTGTTTTCTCCAGGGGTTTCAATTTTAATTTCTTTGATGTCATCATCAAAAGTCAATTTCAATTTTTCGCGGGAAGTGTAACCCTTTTTATGGTTGTCATTTGAAGGTTGTATCGGTGGAACTTTATTGGAACTGTGAAGCATGCCCAAAATAACAGGCTGACGAGGGTCATCGTACAAAAAACCAAGAAGCACTTCATCGTCAAGCTCTGGTCTGAAGAACATTCCTCTTTCATTTCCCGCATCTGTTAGGGCTATCCTTGCCCATACTCCATCATCATTCGCATTAATATAAGGCATTTTTACCCTAACACGTTGTTCTCCATCAGGGTCCTCATTATCGGTAACAATGCCGGTATGTAACCCAATTACGCCTGGTAATAATCCGCCGGCTTTTGGTGCAACAATATGGTTTTCTTCCATAAACGAATCAGGACTATGACCAAACTGAACATGTGTTTTCCATCCGTTTGACAGGGTATAATCGTGTCTTACACCGCTTACAAAAGCCTTTCCATTAAATCGTTGGCCTAGCCCATTCAATTCCACCACATCGCCCGGATTAATGTTAGCAATACCTTGAAATTTCACTTTGCCTCTTATTTTCGATAATCTGGATTTCAACAACTCTGCATCGGCCCAGGCTTGAGTTTCCTGTGGATCTATTGAACCCGAATGGTTTAGCGATATTTCAGCGGGGCTGGCAACTGAAGCTAACTCTGTTGTTGTAAAGCTCCCCTGCTCTTCTAAATCAGAAGGGTCGTTGGCTGTGGATTCAGCTATTTCCTGGTTGGCCATATCCCATGCTTTACCAATTACTGAAGTATATTGATTTCTGCTATCCATCTCTGCATCGAGTTCTATAATTGTTGCTCCATGTAAAAGCGAGAGAATGGCCTCGCCGGTAACCGTGGGTTTTTTAATAACGATGTTTTCGTCGTTTGTCAATATGATATTACCATTTGCTTCTGCCCTGCTTAAAATGAAGTCCCAATCAGTAGAATTGTATTGAACCATTTCTTTGTAAGTTACATCGGTAGATTCAACGTTGATATCCGTAAAACCCGCATCTTCTAAAATCTGGGTGATAATATCCGAATCAGGGAGATCATGAAAATAGGCATTCTTACGACCGATCGTTGTTTTTATTGCTTTGTGCCTACATTCTACTGTAAGCAACGGTGCCATACCCGTTCTTATCTTGAGTGATTGTTTAATTATAATTCCTTTGAATATATTTACAGTAGTGTCTGAATCCCCTGCTTCAATTTCTATTTCGTTGCCTGGGCTGAATAAATCTCCATCAGTTAATGGAAATATCCCGTCAGAAGCATCTCCATCCTGAAAAACTAAAATGGCAGAAGATATCTTATTGACCACCTTGGTAACAAAAACAGATTGCTTAGCTACCGATTGAGGTACATCTTCGCCGTTTATTTTGAGTTTGAATTCAGCAACCGACTCAACTTCAGGAATCATTCTTTCTTCAGCCATTGCCTTACGATTTTACATTCTTATCAAAAGGTGGAAAAACCAATTTCTGTCCGGGTATCAAATCCCTGAAATTTTTCAAATTATTAACCTTTGCTATTTCCAGATAATATTTAAAATTGCCGTAAATTTTATGAACCATTGCTGGTAATGTATCCCCCTCTTTTACAATTCGGATATGGGTAAGGTCTGCGGATTTTTTATCTTCTTCGGCTTCAATTTGCTCCTTGGCTCTTTTTTCAATGAAAGTTGCTGTAATAATTGCCCGAAGTGGTTTGCCTCCGTTATTAAATAGTTTGTATTGGATATTTGCTGTTTTTAAGATACAATCAAATGCAAACTGGTTGGCCCTGTACCAAATTAAACCTGGCCAATTTATACGAAGAAATCTAGTCCTATGCCCTTTACCATCATACCCTGTAGTTTGATAAAATTCAATAATCTTATCCTTAACATCCAATGGAACTCCTGTGGCATTTGTACCATCTAAAAAAAACTTTAATGTAACTTCAAATGGTGTAGTGCCAAGAAATGGCCCTGCATTACCTGTTGCTCCACTTGCAGGATTCTGCTCTGATAAAACAGTGTAATTAAGCGTAATTTCATCAGGATTAATAAAAGTAGAAAATGTTTTCTCCGAGTCTCCTGCCCGATCAATTTTCTCCCATGACTCAATTTTAAGCTTATCAGCAGGCTTAAAGGGATTTAAGGCATCAAGAATTCCCATGGTCACCGTTCATTTTTTTGTTTAAGGATTTCCATAACCTGCTCTACGCATTCTTTAATGATGTCTTCTTTTGAAGGAGTATTGCTGCCCTGATGAGCCCCTGAAGAAGAAGCATCATCAGACACAGATACAGCGATTTCGATTTCGTTTATTATAATCGGCATAATCTAAAAACTTACAGATCCAGAGACACCTCCGCTTATTGCGCCCCCAACGGCGCCTACAGCCCCCATTAACAAATCATCGAGCCCCATAGGTTTAAAATACTGGTAGGTTAACTCTAATGTTTCTACTACCATTGTATTTTGCTCTGCATTGAATTCGGAGACGTCAATTTTAGTTGGGTAGGCATTAAAAACATGCCATACGTTTAGCGGAATGTGACTGTCGTTCAATAAACTCACAAGGATGTTTTTGGGCTGAAAATTAAAATTTTCGATACTGTCCCGACACCAGTGACTTACAAAAGACCCTAGAAACAATCCGCGTTTCAGTACCAGTTTGTTGTACTGAGGAACGCCGGGAAACTGGTGTTTAAACCTGTTCTCCCCGCCTTCGGCCACAGTTTCTGTTGTAATACTTGCACTTAATCCGCTTACACTTTGGAAACGCACATCCTGAGGCGTTTGCGGGAACATTTCAAATACAACAAGAAAATGAAAGCCAACAGGTGGATAGATTAATCCATCAATGATACCACTGATTAAACTCATAATATTATAGGTTAATCACCATTTTGTATAGTAAGCCCTTCATGGGCCAGGTCAAGTTGTTCAATAGCAACTTCACTTCCGTCAGCCTTTAGATCTGTACTTTGTATTTTAATTGGAAAGGCGTTCTTAATTTTCCAGGTTACTACAGGTTCATGATTTTCATTAAGTAGTTTTATAACTACATCCCGCCTTTCAACAGTATTAAGGCTTATGGTATTTAACCATTGATAGAACTCATTATCTGCAGCAAAAACCCCTCGTTTTAGTGTGATGTTGCTAAATTCCCTCATACCGGGCATTTTAATTTTACTGAATTCTGGCGATGCTCCGTCACGATATTCAATCAGTTTGTTTTCGATATTTAATCCGCTTACTTCCGTAAAGCCAATTTTGGTTCCGCCCCAGTCAACCTGGAAATGAAACTTTGGTAGTGGATAAGTTGCCATTTTATTTTGTTTTAGATGAGCTTTTAAAGCTGATTAATTAAGATTCCTGAAGTTTATGAGAGAATTTGAGAATGATAAACTCTGCCGGACGTACTACTGCCATGCCAATTTCAATATTCATTCTGCCCTCCAATATGTCAAGCGCGGTCATAGTTACACCTAAACCAACCCTAACAAAGAATGCGTGTTCCGGTTTAGCACCTGCAAGCGCTCCTGCCCTCCATTGTTTAATCAGGAAGTTTTCGATCATGGCCCTTACCCTCACCCAGGTATTGGCGTCGTTTGGCTCAAAAACAACCCATTCGGTTCCTTTTTTGATAGATTCTTCTGCAAAAATGAAGAACCTACGCACTGGGACATAACGCCATTCATTGTCATTTCCGGCCAGTGTCCTGGCTCCCCATACCATCACTCCCTTACCCGTAAAATACCTTATCGCATTTATTGATTTACCTGAAGTTGGATCTACATTTAATGACATTTGATCCTGATGAGAAATTTTTAACGATGCCGCATTTACATAAGATAGTGAGACATTGGCAGGTGCTTTCCAAACACCTCTTGAACTATCAACAGCAGCATAAATACCTGCAACTGCTGATGAAGGTGGCATAACAATCGTTATTTTTTGAAGCTGGAGCTTGATAACATTATATAGCTCCGTATTGCCAGTAACTGCTGGTGGGGTAACAGGTGATGTTGGTACGGTTGCAGGAGGTTTCTGAAGATTCAGACCTGTTTTTATTGATTCTTTTAAAGTAGACAGCGGATTTAGAATACTTGCCAGACTAATATTTCCCGGATCACTAGCAGGAGTTTCGACAGTTTGGGTGGTTGTTACTCCTCCAACAACTGTTTTGTAAATTACGTTTACGTCATTGTCTTCAAATCGATAGTTTAATATAGTTTCCAGATAAGGGAAATAAGCAGCTCCATATTTTATCAAATCCAGGTTGCTACCCAGGGTTGCAGCATTTCTAAAATCATCCGCTGAGCTGTTAATGTCGTTAGGCGTGCCCTTTTGTTGTATTACATCAATAATGGTAAATCTGTCCTGAAGCAGAAAACATTGATTTAGTGCCTGATTAATCAGTGAATAATAKCTTGATGAATCTAAAGAAGGCCCATCCGGGAAAAGCAGTAAGGTAGGCTCATCAACTTTCGCTATTGCAGCTAAACCATCTTGCAGTTTTTGTGATGCAATGTCAGTATCAGAAGGAGCTGAAGAAGGATATTGGCCGACTGACACTATGTAACACGGACCTCCTCCATTGGCGAAATACATCTGCAGCCCATAGTATAGTTTGAACCTTGAACTCGTTGCGGCTGCCTTATCAATTGAGATTGTTCTTGCAACTGAAGAATCACTATTGGTAGTGTCTGTAATGGTTACAGTAAATGCTGTTTCCTTCTGGGCCAGACCAAACAATTGTTCATATTCTAGCAATGAACTAATTCGCTGGGGTAACAGCGTAAGATCTTTACCGTTAAAAGTTGCTTTCTCAGTATAACCGATGAATGCAGGAATAGCAGTTTCCACTTCAGCTACGGAAGGTGGAAACGTTGGGATCTCACGTATATAGACCCCGGGGGTTTTAAATACATCTGCCATGTTGGTAGGTTTTTAATTAGATTGTGATTAAAATATCTGAGAAAGTATCAGAACCTTCTGTTCTTATGAGATTTAAAGGAGGATTTGGTAAATTGGCTATAATCACTTTATTTGTACTGTCTGTCAATTTAATCCCCGCAATTGGATCTTGTTTAAGTGGTAATACATTGTTGGACGTAAAAATAAATTTCCCTGGTGGTGAGCTTCCCAGCAATGTAAAATCTATTGATGAACCATTCGTTTTAGCTACATTTATTGTTGTTATCGACGAGTTAAATTGTTTGGTAATGATATATCTCCATTTTGTTGAGCGATTTGTAAACGGAATTTTATATTTTTTTGTGCTGATCGAATGATCATTATTTTGAAATTGATAGGCTGAACTCAAATTGCTTTTATAAAAAATTTCGATTACTCCAAATACATCAGAAATTTCATGGGGATTGATTGAATAAAAAGATGCCTTCTCGGTTCCTTCAATTAAAAAG
>NZ_JBFTNT010000260.1:0-6083 GCF_056397585.1 Pedobacter sp. 05L430
GGACTCAACATTAACTCAAACAGGCAGAAGTTTTAATAGTACAATTACCGATAATTATGGATCATTTAGTCTGAGGGTTAAAAATCTTAAGGGCAAAAATGTTAGAGTTGTTTCTTCTGGCTTCTATTTCAACGAAGTATCAGGTAAGAACTCCTCCTCTCAAATATCATTATCCGGTCTTGTAAAGATCAATACGTCTGAAGCAGTCAATGTCAACATTCTTACTGCTCTGGAAGAACCAAGGGTAAAATACTTAATTGATCAGGGAAAGTCCTTTAATGATGCAAAAATTCAATCAGTAAATGAAGTTTTGAGTGTTTTTGGTATTCAAAACCCTGGGATTAAAAGAGCAGAAAAGGTAAATCTAATTGGATCCTCAAGTAGAAGTAATATTTTGCTCTCGTTATCCACAATGCTAGTTGGGTTTAGATCAGACGGTGAGCTGACTGAAATTCTAAACGATATTGCAGAAGATTTAAAAACTGATGGTCTGCTGAACGATGTTTCTTTGGGTAATAGTATCATGACTCACCTATATTATTTAGATACGACCAAGGTAATCAATCAGGTAAAAGCTAAATACACTGCACTATATCCGGATTCTATACTTAATAAAATAAATCTTAGCTATTTGGATCAATTTAAAAAATCAACTTCTTACATCAAATCCTTTGATTTAATCGAATATCCAGCACTGGGTTCAACGATATACAAAGGTAAAAACATCCTGAATTCGACTACTACTACGCTTAACAATAATATATTTGAAATATCCGCTAATTTAGTTGAGAGCGCTCTAAAATTCAGAGTGGAAGTAACAGCTGATGCTGGTGAGTTATCAGAGCTATTAGGTACAAATAAAAATTGGGCTATATCTTATCCGACAAAAAACAAGGCAATTTTAGAGACCTCTACGGTTGGATTAAATACAATTACTTTTACTACTGGAACTCTTCCTTCAAAGACGGCAACTTTAACCGTCAAATTTTATGAAAACGGTCTATCAGTTCCCACTATAACTAAAACAATACCTGTAAACTTAAATTAATAAATTGAACTGAATCTGGTTAAAAAAATAATCGTAGAAGAAAACCTCTGATTTTCTTCTACGATTATATATATTGTTACGCATTTTCTAAATCTGCAATTATCAGTTTTTTCATTTTCATTAATGCCCCCATTACCCTCTGGCCACGAACAGGATCGCTAACCAATTTACTTAATGCTTTAGGTATAATTTGCCAGCTTATCCCAAACGGGTCAGTTAACCAGCCACAGGCCACTTCTTTACCTCCATTGGCCGTTAACTGACCCCAGTATTTATCAATTTCTTCCTGATTTTCACATTCCACAACCAAAGATATTACATCAGTAAAACCAAAACCATGATTGGCTGAACTATCCATCKCCATAGCTACAAAATCCTTGATCTTAAATTGGGCATGCTTTACAAATTCTTCATTATCATCATCTTCCTTACTATATTTTAGCACGCCCTGGATATTGGATTGAGGAAACAGGTCCGTGTAAAAATGAACTGCTTTTTCTGCTTTACCAGCGTTATCACCTGTAAACATTAATGTAGGACAAAACTTTTGAGGAGTCTGACTTTTATCTCCGGTGTACACCTGCCAAGATACACCATATTTATCTTGTACCCAGCCATATTTAGGGCTCCAATCGTAGCTATCAAGCGCCATTAAGGCACTGCCACCTTCCATCAATTTATTCCAGTATCTTTCTGTTTCTTCTTCGCTTTCGCAGATGACCATGAATGAAATGGATGGGTTAGGTGATGAAGTTGGCCCATCATTAAGCAACATAAACTTTTGTCCGCTTAATTCAATTTGTATCACGAATGGAGAGGTTTGACTGATTTTTCCTTCTCCAAAAGTCTGGATATAAAAATCTGATGCTTCTGCAATCTTACCTCTGATGGTTAAACAAGGATAAATTAAATTTTTCATAGTCTAAAGGTTTAAATATTTACTTATACTAAGATACTATACTTAAACAGATTCTATGATGGGCATAACCGACAATAAAAGGGGTAAATTATGACAACCATTCTTCTAGTCTACTAATGGTATCCTCATAAAAGATCTTGTAAGTATCCTTTGTTACATAACCAATATGAGGTGTAGCCAACACATTATCTAGCCTACGAAAAGGATGCTCAGCTGGCAGTGGTTCAGTATCGTAAACATCTAAAGCCGCTCCTGCAATTTTATTGTTTACCAATACATTAATCAAGTCAGCCTCATTTACAAGGGGGCCTCTCGATGTATTGATAAGGTAAGCAGTTGATTTCATTAAATTAAGTTCTGATGAAGTTACAATGTTTCTGGAGCGCGAGCTTAATACTAAATGTAGGGTCACAAAGTCGGCCGTTTTAAATAGTTCTTCTTTACTAACCAGTCTTACGCCATGTTCATTTGCCTTCTCTAAAGTAAGGTTTTCACTCCAGGCAATCACCTCCATCTCAAAAGCCTTTGCATAACGAGCTATTGTACTTCCAATATTGCCTAAACCAATAACCCCAATAATTTTCCCTTTTAAATCCACCCCCACTTCTCTTTGCCAGTTACCCTCTCTTAAAGCTGTCGATTCTGCAACAACATTTCTTGCCATTGCCAGCAATAGTGCCCAGGTTATTTCCGGCGCGCCACTAGCATGATATCCGGTAATTGAAATGGCAATCCCCAATTCTTCTGCAGCTTTTGCATCTATGGAGGCATTACGTCTGCCTGTTGAAACAATAAGCTTCAAATTAGGTAAACTAGATAAGATTTCTCTTGACAAAGGTGTCCTTTCGCGCATTACACAGATGGCCTGAAATGGCTGCAAGGTCCGTATAACTTCTTCTTGCGAAGCCATATGGTGATTGAATACGGTAATGTCGGCCTTTTTATGAACGTTGGTCCAATCGCCAAATGAAAAAGCTACATTTTGATAATCATCCAATATGGCGATTTGGGGAAGTGTTTTCATTGTTGTAATTTTTTATGAAGTGTAAGTCTGTGATTAAAATTAGGAATAAATAGTTCTACTGTCAGAGAGACATCACGAAGAAGTTACAAATGATTCAAATAAAACCGATAAGCAAGCAAATATGATCTTTTAGATCAAAGAACTAATTAGAATTTCAATTCAGACTGATAGTATTGATAGTTATAACAACTCAATTCTTGAATTTATTAAGACACTGTTAAATTGTATAGCATAAAAAGTTATATTTAGTACTTGTTAGGTACTATATAATATCAGATGATCAGATTCGCAAAAAAGAGAACCAAGGTTACTCTTACAATTTTGGCGGGTGTTGTAATTGCGCTCTTTACCCTGCAATTCACACCAACAAGCACTACTCCGCTCCAATTAAAGAAAGGGACTCACATTGTCCTTATAGGAAACAATTTGGGATCAAGAATGATGAACTATGGACATTTCGAAACAGAAATGCATTTGCGATATCCAGAGCTCAACTTGTATATAAGAAATATGTGTGATGGAGGGAATACTCCTGGTTTCCGGCCACATGCCAGCAGAGTGTCGCCATGGGCCTTTCCTGGAGCAGAAAAATTCCAAACAGAGCTTGCCAACAATTCAGATAGCGAGGGTCATTTTGAAACCGAAGATCAATGGCTTACCAGACTAAAAGCCGATGTAGTTATTGCGTTCTTTGGATACAATGAATCTTTTGAAGGGCCAAAGGGCCTTGAAAATTACAAGGCCGAACTTGATGCCTTTATTAAACATACTTTAAAACAGCAGTACAACGGTGTTTCTACTCCTCAATTGGCCATCGTTTCGCCAATTGCATTCGAGGATCTTTCTAAACAGTTTGATTTGCCCAATGGAAAACAGGAAAACATTAATCTTTCCTTGTATGCAGAGGCTATGAAAGAGATTGCGGCGAACAATAATGTACGCTTTGTTGATGTTTATTCGCCTACAAAAAAATGGTTTGAAACTACCGAAAAATACCTGACTATAGATGGATCACAACTTAGTGACACCGCCTATGCACGTTTCGCTCCTTTATTAGCTAATCAGATTTTTGGTGAAATGGCAGCAAAAGCTGAAGAAAACAGGGCCCTTGTTCATGCAGCTGTATTAGAGAAAAACTGGACATGGCACAATGATTTTAAAATTCCAAATGGCGTACATGCGTATGGGCGCAGATACGATCCTTTTGGGCCTGATAATTATCCTGCAGAGATTAAAAGACTCCGCGAAATGACAGCAATAAGGGATACAGCAATTTGGAAAGCCGTAAAGGGTGAAAAAATGGATCTGGTTGCTGCGGATAAGAATACAACCCCTCCTCCTGTAGTAAAAACAAATTATAATGCTGAAAGAAATGGGAGCTTGAAGTACTTATCTGGTGAGGAAGCGTTAGCAAAACTAAAAGTGGCTCCAGGTTTTAAAATAGAACTGTTTGCCTCAGAAAAAGAATTTCCGGATTTGGCTAAACCTTGCCAGATCACTTTTGATAATAAAGGCAGATTATGGGTGGCAACCATGCCTAGTTACCCGCATTACAAACCTGGGGATGCTAAGCCTAATGATAAGTTGATTATTTTAGAAGATACAAATAATGATGGAAAAGCCGATAAACAGACCGTTTTTGCGGATGGACTACATCTTCCGTTAGGTTTTGAAATCACTGCCGAAGGGGTTTACCTTTCGCAAGGAACAAACTTTGTGCTTTTAAAAGATACTGATGGCGACGGCAAAGCAGACAAAAAAGAAATTCTGTTGAGCGGTTTTGATGATCATGATACCCATCACAATATACACGCCTTTACTACCGACCCTTCAGGAGCTATATATATGGGCGAGGGTGTGTTTTTGCACACAAACGTAGAAACATCTTACGGGCCTGTTAGAGCTACCAATGGTGGCTTCTATCGCTACAGTCCGCAATTGCATAAGTTAGAACGCACTGCCCAACCATATGTACCTAATMCCTGGGGTATTGCCTTTGATCAATGGGGACAGAATTTTTATGCAGAAACATCGAGCCCAGACGTATGCTGGATGTTGCCAGTTTCGGTAAAACCAAGATATGGAGTGTTTACTGAGAAATCCAGAGATTTATTACAACCGGAACATCGTGTTCGTCCTACCTCTGGTTTGGAGTTTGTTTCAAGTCGGCACTTCCCTGATGAACTGCAAGGAGATTTTTTAATAAATAATACGATCGGTTTCTTAGGTACTAAAGAACATACTCTTGTTGACGATGGAACGGGATATAAAAGCAGACACAGACAGGATTTACTAATAGCAGAAGACAAAAATTTTAGGCCGGTAGATATGGAGTTTGCGCCTGATGGTTCTTTATACGTTGCCGATTGGCACAACATCTTAATCGGACACATGCAACACAATGCCCGGGATCCGTTAAGAGACCATGTACATGGTCGAATTTACAGAATCACCTACCCTTCTCGTCCGCTAGTAAAACCAGTAAAAATTGCAGATGCAAGCATTCCGGAGCTTTTGGAGAACCTGAAGTTACCAGAAGACAGAACACGATCACGTACACGATCTGAGTTGCGCGGACGTAAAGTTTCTGACGTGCTTATTGAGGTGAAAACATGGGTGGCTAAATTGGATAAAAATGATCCTAGATATKAGCACAACCTTTTGGAGGCACTTTGGGTAACCTGGGGGTTAAATAAAGTAGACGATCAGTTACTTAGACAGTTGCTAAAAGCAAAGGATTTCCATGCAAGGGCAGCTGCGGTAAGAGTGTTAAGATACACAGGACATCAGATAGCTGATCAGCCGGAATTGTTAATGCAGTCTGCGGCCGATGAAAACGGCAGGGTTCGACTTGAAGTGATTGCTGCCGCATCTTGGTTACCTAAAGATAAAGCATTACCTATAGAGCTGGAAGTTAGCAAAAAACCCCTTGATGATTGGATGAGAGCACCTTATGAAACTGCTATAGCTCACTTAAACGGAAGATCTGTAACAGAGAAAAAAGGAGAAAAGCTGACCACAGCTTTGAGTGGCGAAGAGCGCAAGCTCTTTGTAAAAGGACGAGCAATATTTGCTAAAGAAGGTTTTTGCAT
>NZ_JBFTNT010000261.1:0-6067 GCF_056397585.1 Pedobacter sp. 05L430
CATTAAAAAGCTCTTGAATATCTCCGTTAAAGAAACGGTCCAGGGACAGGGTATGGTTGAAATAATAAGTTTCCAGCGCATCTAAATAGTTATCATTAACAAAAGCAGGTTCAAACCCTGCATTTATAAGCCCCTGGCTTAGTCCTCCGGCCCCGCTGAAAAAATCGGCAAATTGATATGTGGAGGTAGGATTCTTTTTCAATTCAGGTAAATACTTTTTTAAAAGAGCATGATTTTTGCCATCATTTTTTCTTATCGTTAGATAAAGATTATTCAGGAGAATAAACAATGGCTCGCCAAGACCGGATTTATATTCTACCGGAATATGATCTTTAGAAGAATTTATAATAGTAAAATGCTCACTATCCAGGATATTCTTAATTTCATTAGCTAACTGCTGGGATTTAAATTTAAACTTCTTATTATAAAATTTATAGTAAAACTCTAACATTGAGTACTTTCTTTTGGCTTGTTTAATAGATTGTGTTTGATTAATCTTCATAAGCAGAAGAATTGAAACTGCTGAAAAATGAAGAAGTGTTAATTTCTCTTTCTTGAATTATCAGAGAGATATCTCCTTTTTGATTTCTTATTTCAGCAATAGAGCTATTGCAATTATTCGCGAGAAGAGGCAATTTATCTGTTTTTTTTTCAAATGAGAGCTTTAATTCCTTGGTACGCATGGTTATAATTTTACTTATTTCCGCACTGAAATGTAAACTTTTTATTTGATTATACCAAAACTTTCTTTTAACGCTAAAAGAGTAGCTTCAATTTTGACCTTTTTCAAATCACACTCCCAAATCTCAACTATCCTCCATCCTTTCTCTATAAGTTTACCTTGTGTTATCTGGTCATTGATGATATTGGTATTGATTTTATTCAACCACCATTCTGTTCTTGTTTTAGGAACCACATAATATTTACAATCTTCATGGCCATGCCAGAAACAACCATGGACAAATATTACTGTTTTATATTTTGGTAACACTATATCGGGTTTACCAGGTAGATCGTTTACATGAATACGATAACGGAAACCGTTTTTATGTAGAAATGTACGCACTAAAAGCTCAGGGGCAGTATCCTTCCCCTTAATCTTGCTCATGTTATAAGAGCGGGTTTCCTTAGAGTGAACATCTGTCATAATTCTTTTAAACCTAACTTAACCAAAATTATTTTCTATTTAGCGAGGCAAATCTTTTTTTTAGTATAATATTCTCTAAGGAGGGAGTCTATAGTTGTAGTTTATCAGACATCCCTATTTTTGAAATATTTAACCTTCTTTTTGTATATACTTAGAAAGTCCTTTTTAATCTTATTATCCTCACAACTTTCGAATGTAATATTAGGATATATTTCATCAATTCTTATACTAGTAATAAATTCATTAGGTACATTTCTTATAAAATTATACTTGGTTATTAGCCCTCTATACACCTTAAAGTCTTTTTGTTTATTAGATGCAATTCCTGTACAATCTACGTTAAGTTCCCATGCCATCCCTAATTTACTTATACTATTAAAAAATATCAGTGTTTGTTCATAGGTTGAAAGCTGGGCTCGCAGAATTTTAACGTATTCGTATTTTTTGGCAAAAGAAATATCATTGTTGTTGTCAATATAGGTTACGATTTGAAAAAGATGTCTAAAAAAATGTCCTAATCTATACTGGTGTCCCCCGAAATATTTTGTTTTACTTTTTGAGGGGAACTTAGCAGGCAGGCCTTCTCCGATCTTATTCTCCCTTTGCCACTTGGCAGATCTTTTATTGAGTTTAGCAATCACCATTTTAATACAAGTCTCCGAATATCTATCCTTTAAAGCATCTTCTATGGAAATTTTCCCTTCCTCACTTAATCCAAAAAATAAACATAAATATGCAACATTATATAAATCTAATTTGTGTACCGGTAGATTTAATCTATCTGCAACCTCATCGATATTCTGAGCGTTCAAATTTGATATTTTATAGGCACTATTATTTTCGAATATACCCCTTATATCCTTGATGATTAAAATCATCTGTTTATGAATCTCGCGTAATGCCTTTCGACCATCATAATATACCACTTCTGCCTTGTCAGGAGCTCGCATCTTTATTGAATCGACATTATCTCTATGATATCTTATCAATTCGAAAACTCGATTTTCGAATTGATTTAAATCATAAGAATCCACCTGGTAAGTGAGTGTTTTATAAAGCAGGTATACACTAACAATTGAAAAAATCCCAGTTAAAGCAGACCCATACCCCTCAAAAACCGTAAAATCCACTGCTATGCTTTTGTTATTAGGCGGATGCTGAAATAACAATTGAATAGACAAAACCAAAAAAATAGCTACAGAAAAGTATAAGATAGTTTTTACTTTTTTTTTCATTTATCAACAATATATTAAACTCATAGACTAATTAGATTTTTTTTACAGATTATACAGGATCCATTTGCCCATCCTTTATTTCAATCTGAGAAATTATTTCGATAACAATCTCAGTCGAAACACTCTTTAATAGAAAATTATCAGTTGAGTAATCTCTTTTTGCGATGAATAGCAGAAGATGCTTTAATACATTCAAAGATAGTATTGAATAATCTACCTTTTCATTTCTAAGTAGCAAAGACAACTCCCTATCGTTAAATGAATAGGTTTGATTAGTGAAGTCGAATAAACTAGATAGCCTCGTCCTGAAATCAACCATCATTTCTTTATCAAATAAATTCTCAAGCTCTTTTTTAAATAATTTAAAAGATTCCAATTTACTAACTGGCCCACTTGAGTAGTCGTATTTAAAAATGTCCCAGTTGTTTTGAAGATTGAGGTTTTTCAAAGGATTATAATCGATATAATCTCTTCCACTATTTACTTTTTTAATTAATTGCTTTAATAACATGCCCGAAACTGGAAAGAATTCAGGAGAAAAATCCAACTTATCTGCATTTAGCTGTACAAGAACATAATACATTTCTTGATTTATTTTTGTATACGGAATACTCCACCCAGATGAACGAATTGACTGGATTGTTTTTACTTGAACTGCTAAATTCTTTCCATCTTTCTCAACTAGCAAGTCTATCGCTTTAGTATTACCGAATGTTAATGAAACATTAAACCCTCTTCTTGCAAGTTCTCCAGCTGCAAAAAACTCTCCTGCTATTCCGCTTTGAGATTTATCTAATTTTTTAAGTATTTCCCTAGTTTCTATCATGATTATTCGATAAATGGGAATTGCTTTAAGCTAAATTTTTGGAACAAAAAGGGGAAATGATCTCCCCCATTCTCCAAAAACCACTTACGTATAAGTTTATTTTTTTTAGGCTTTCCTTTACCTAATCCCTGACCCGACGGTGTGTGTAACCTAAAAGAAGGAATTTTTAGTTCATGACAAAGATCTTCTATCTTCCTAATTTGCCATTCAAAAGAATTAGGTGATACATTTAACTGGTTAGCCTTCCCTAATTTTGTAAAGTAAACCACTTCGATTCTATTTTCTTTAATATATTCAAGTACGTGATTTGTATTCCATGTAAACTCATTAAACATCTCAATTTGACTATCTAGTACAGTTTGGATTCTATTTTGATGTTCTGGGATTGTAAAATCTGCATCATTGATACTTATTAACAAATCTGTTAAAGCGATCTTATTTCTTTGAAGAAAAGCTAATTGAGTGGGTACATCTTGATGACTTATTGATCCTTCATTTGCAAAAAGAGGGAGTATTTTCCATAAGTAATTTCTACTCCTCCCATAATAGTATTTTGCAGTATTTTTTGGATGCCAACTTTGTTCTGGATTGAAAGTACCAACAATTAAAGTCTTAGCTTCCCAAGCTGGTAAAAGTCCTTTACATTCTCGTAGATGAGCACTGTGTCCAAAGAATTTATGTACACAAGTCATTATAGAATTTGTTTTTCAATTAGTACATCATTCCAACCTACATTCGGATTTTCATCAATCAATTTCTTAACTGCATCAAATCCTTTTATAAACCATTTCTCAATAGCTAATTCCATATCTGAGCTGCTCAAAAAATCGGACATTGGCTGTTCTATGGTGAAATATCCTTTTGAATTTTCGTACATAGGTAGAGAGGATAACATAGAATTAAAACTTTGAATTTTTGAGTTCTCACTATCAAGCCAGATCCAAACCATTAATATTGGTTTTGCACTAAAATCAAAACCAACGCCCAATTCACTATATCCATTCCCAATTATATTTATCTTTCGAAAGATGACACGTTTAAAGTCTCTTAATTGTTCTATAACTTTTGAGTCCTGTACTTTATTGTAGTCCCCGAAAACAGAGATAAATTGTGGTTTGATTTTTTCAAGATACGATTCCATTTTCATGAAAGCATTGTTAAAATGCTCTAGTGACAATATTTCCTGTATTGTAAAGTCTGTTGAATTACCCATTTGATTGATTTCTAAAAAGTTTAAAAATTGGCCTATGATTTCTTTGTCTTTCCATTTTCTCAAGAAATTTGCAATGTTACACCATCTAAATTGCTTAAAATCGTGGTCCGTCATATGTTTATTATCATGATATTTAGTACAATAGCGTAAATAAGTTTTGGTATAGCGACCTAGTCCATGCAAAACCTTTGAATAAGCCCACAACTGATCATAACCCTCATTTGAATGAACCTTGTTCTCTAAAAAACATATCATTTCTGAATTTTTAAAAACCATATCGATTCGACAATACAGTCTGTTATTCTCATTATAAGGATACACTACTTGAGAATCAATTTTAAAATCTTCACCCTCAACCCTCAAGACTTCATTCACAAATTCATTGGATAAATCAATATCAGAATTAAGAATAAAAACCAATATTTCAGTAGTAAAATCCTCAAGTGGAGTTTTAATCATATTCGTTCTGTAAAGTTTTAATAAAGATTGAAAAAGACTCATAAAATTATTTGTATTGATAACAGTATCTTTGATTTTGAATTAGGGTGTCTAAAAATGATAATTTACGGGTGCAAATTCTATTGAGCCATAATTAAATACTTAGCAACAATTTATCAGCTAGCTCTATTCGAATTCTTCTACTAGCCAAATCTGTTAAACGGTATTTGCCATTTTTTAGTTGAATAACCTGTCTTTTGTTGGGCGCGCATAGCCGTTGTAGATTAACAGTGACAGAAGATGAGCTACTCATTGAATGAATCCCCAACTCCTTTCTACTGAATCCATTTTCTCCTGCATAATGCAAAAGAATTAAAATTTCCTCGTCAGATTTAAGATCGGTGCGTTGAACCACCACAATATCGCCATAAACCCCAATACACGGTACATCAAACTGAAGGAGCTCTCTAATTGTTTTAGCTACCTCTTCTCTGTCACCATTCCAAAATATCCTCAGCATCTCATTCATACACCACCTAATTGATTCGATCAGATACTTTGAATCCATGTGATTTGGACTATATGTAGGAGATATATGAACGGCACCTCTGTCACTCCTAAATTTATAAATAGCATGTAAAACAGTCGATAAATGAGAGACATCTTTCCTATTAAGAAGATGTGTCACATCATTATTAATAAAATATCTTACGCAATCTTTAACTTCTTTCGTACAGCTAAGATTTCCACTATCTAGGTGATACAAAATTCTAAAAGCAATCTCTGAAAATTGACCGGCATCAAGTTCAGCAGGCTCCCAATCTCTCTGAATAAATCTTCTTTCCATAGAAATAAACTCATCAACGAATTGGGTTGCCAAAAGATGATCAAATGGTGGTGATAATTTTGCAATTAAGTTATTTTTCTCAACTAAGCCCATTTACTTTTTGGAATCTTTAATTAAGTTCTGAACAGAACTATCGCCAGCATCAGTAAGATACCAACGTCGTGGACTAGAAGTCGCATCCTCACCTACAAGAGCACCATTTCCTAATTTTACTTTGCCTAAATCTCTTGCTACGTTTCCTGAATTTATCGTTTTAGACTGTTTATAATGAGTATTAAAAGTATTGACTATTTGAGTTACGGTTAGTTCAGTGACGTTTTTTTCACTTTTAATGACATATAACAGCCACAGTGCTTTCTGT
>NZ_JBFTNT010000262.1:0-7604 GCF_056397585.1 Pedobacter sp. 05L430
GGTCAGTATATCCATATTGGTGGTGACGAATGTTTTAAGGGATTTTGGAAAGACTGCAAAAAATGCAAGAAAAGAATGAAGGACGAAAACCTGAAAACCCCGGAAGAACTGCAAAGTTATTTCATCAGGCGTATGGAAAACATCGTTAAGTCTAAAGGCAAAAAAATGATGGGGTGGGACGAAATTCTGGAAGGTGGATTGGCACCCGAAGCTACGGTAATGAGCTGGAGAGGAATGAAAGGAGGCATCGAAGCAGCAAAAATGAATCACCATGTGATAATGACTCCTGCCGATAATTGTTATCTTGATCTTTATCAGGGAGACCCAGCTGCAGAACCACCAACTTATTCTATGCTTACCTTATCAAGTTGTTATAATTTTGAACCCATTCCGGCTGAAATACCTGATCCTTCACTGATATTAGGAGGTCAGGGCAATTTGTGGACAGAATCTGTTCCGAATTACCGCCATGTAGAATACATGACCTGGCCCCGTGCCTTTGCCTTGGCTGAAGTTTTCTGGTCGCAAAAAGAAAACAAGGGATGGGATAGCTTTATCTCCCGTATGGAGCATAATCTTGAAAGGTATGATGTAGCAAATATCAACTATGCAAGAAGTGTGTATGATGCCACAATAAAACCTTTAAAAGACACTGTTAATAAAACGCTGCGTATTGCATTAGCTACCGAGATAAAGAAATTAGACATCTATTATACGTTTGATAATACTTATCCGGATAACTTCTCTCCAAAGTATACCGATACCCTTACAGTACCAAAAGGAGCAGATCATTTAAGGGTTTTAACTTACCTCGATAGCAAACCAATGGGTAAAATGATTACTGTTAGTATAAAAGATCTGGAAAAGCGTACGGAAGAGTAAGCAAATCTTACTAATTTTGGCCTAAAGAAGATATTTATTACCATGCTTGGATTAAAATTATTGACGGACCCGCGGTGGGCAAACATTGCTGAATCGAATTTAGAAGAGATTTTGACTGACCATGCCTGGTGTGAACAAAAAGCAGCAACGAATGCCATTACCCTGATCGCCAATAATTCAGAACATATGGATTTGGTGCAGGAATTAACAGCTATTGCTATTGAAGAAATGCAACACTTTAAGATGGTGGTTGWTATAATTGAGAAACGTGGGTATACACTTGGTCGTGAGCGTAAAGACGACTATGTTGGTCAATTGGTTAAATTCAGTCGAAGGGATGGAAGCAGAAACTCGGCTTTTATTGACCGTCTTTTATTTGCGGCGATGATTGAAGCCAGAAGTTGTGAGCGCTTCCGCGTACTGTCGCAAAACATCAAAGATGAAGAACTTGCAAAATTCTATTATGACCTGATGGTGTCAGAAGCTGGCCACTATACTACTTTTCTGAACTTCGCCCGCAAATATACCATTGATATTGATGTGGATAAAAGATGGAAAGAATGGCTTGAATTTGAAGGTGAGCTTATACAAAGTTTCGGCAATAAGGAAGCCATTCACGGCTAATTGTTTACTTCATCTTTTCAAACACAAACTTTGCGTCTTGATAATTGATTGGAACGTTTTTTTTGAAGTAACGTATGTTCATATAAATTTCCATTGAACCTTCGCCCATAATTAACTTTCCGTCTTTTTTTAACAATGCTATGGGAGCCTTGTGCCATGTCTCAACTCCATAATGCTGAAAGCGATAAGTTCCCTTTAGTTCGTCTCCTTTTACAATTCCGGTTACATCACCGGAATCTTTATAGAGACCATGGTAATTTATTTCAAGCTGCCCGAAGAACTCCTTGTCAGTAATGTTTATTTTAAAAGTAGCAGTATCATCTTTACTTATAGCGCGATATAATGTTTTGGTGTTATCTTGTTCTACGCTAGTACTTGAACAACCGTATGTCGCGAAAGCGACAATTAAACATAGAATTTCTGCAAATTTCTTCATATAATGATGAGTACCTTCAAATATATGCTAATTTTTATCTCCACATAAATTGATAAAGATTTTCTGATTAATGGATTATTAAGTAAATATTAACCAGATTTAGTTTTTTTGCTTACAAGACCATAACCAAATAAAACCACGGATGCGAAAAATTATTGCACTTATTTTTGTACTGTTTATCTGTACATCAATTTTTAACATAACTCAGGCTCAGTTAACTACAACCGGTTTTTCAGGCGATAAAACTACCTGGAGGGGATTTGACCGATATGATTTTCTAATGGATACACTCAGCTTGGAAATAACTCCATTTAAAGCTGTTGAAAGTGAGGGTTTCGGGATTAATGTTGAGGTAAAAGGGAAGGTGCGCTGTCTGGTTGTTGTACCAAAAACTGCAGCCGCAGGAAATCCCTGGTCATGGAGAGGATTCTATTGGGATCATGAACCCCAGTCGGAAATCGAGTTGTTAAAAAAAGGTTTTTTTATAGGATACATTAACTGCGATGCTGGCAGACAATGGGATGCATGGTATGCCTTTTTAACCAAGGAACATGGGTTTTCAAAAAAACCGGCCTTTGGTGGAATGAGTAGAGGAGCTATTAATGCCTATGCCTGGTCTGTAAATCACCCTGATCAGGTATCTTGTATTTATGGAGACAACGCTGCAATCATGCCAGAAAGTCTGGCAAAAATAGCAGAGCTTGCTAGACACGATGTTCCTTTATTAAGTATCTGCGGTTCCGAAGATTTTCTGTATGAAAAAAATACGCTGTCTATTGAAAATATTTATTTACAAATGGGTGGGAGAATGACTGTTCTGGTTAAAGACGGGACAGCTCATCATCCGCACAGTCTGCGCAACCCAGGTCCTATTGTAGACTGGGTTGTTAAAAATGTTGCTAAAGCAGCGCCATTGCCAGATTTTATTGATGATGACTTCATCAAGTCTTATTACTATAATACTCAAAGCAGCTACCTGTATTTAAAAGAAGAAAATACATGGATGACCGCCAGAGGCCCCGGTTATACACCTTATTATGAGCAATATGAAGTTAAAGGAAAGAGCCGCTATGGGGTGTCTTCAATGATTATTATAGCACCTAATAAAGCCGCTGAAGGCAAACCATGGGTTTTTAGAAGTGATCGGATGGACAGAAATGCCCTGGTAGATCAGGCTTTGCTGGCTCAAGGATATCATATTGTTATTACCCCGCTTACCGCACAATCAGGTGCAGTAATGGAACAGTGGGATGGGGTTTATAAAATGCTAACTGATCATGGATTCTCCAAGAAACCAATATTAGAAGGATCAGGAGTTAATGCAGGGGAATGTTTTGCATGGGCAATGGAAAATCCGGAAAAAGTTTCTGCCATTTATGCTGTAAATCCGGTGATGCGCAGTTTGATGACCAAAAAGAATCTGTTCGATGGACTTAGTCTGATTGCAAAGGAAGCTGTGCCCTTGTTAATTGTTTCTGGAAGTCAGGACCCTTGGTTTAAGGAGCATACTAAGGTAATAGAACAACATTACAAGAAGCTTGGTGGGAAATTAAAAATTGTAATAAAAGAGGGGCAGGGGCATTTTATTACAATAGCGCCTGAGGTTATTGTGGCACAGATTACTAAATATTAGTAATCTGTGTATAATTATTGATTTAGTTTTGCAATTGCGTCTTCCGAGCTGCCTACAAAATTTACTTGTTTGCCTTTGTTGCTTTCGTAAATAAAGTCTTTCATACTTTTGCTTTGGTATTTACTGAAGTCACCAACAATAGCAAGGCGAACCCTGTAATTTGAGAATTTTTGAAGAATTTCTCCTGCAATACCTGTTTTCAGATCAAAGAACTCAGTACATATATTTTGTTCCTGAAGGATAATTCTATCAACATCCTGGTAGTATAAATCTGCCAGTAACTGTAATCCTTCTTCCGGATTCTTAATCAGGACTTTATCAGAGACGACCTCTGCAATTCTTATTTCTCCTGTTTGATGTATTTCTATATTCATTTGGATCTCTTTTGACTCAAACATAAGAATATATACGGGTTTTTATTATAATGCTTTTGCTTTAATGATCTCAAGAAGCTGGTTTAACCGGTAAGCAATTGGCTTCTTTATAACCTGTTTTTCACAAAAACTTCTCCAGGTAATTGTCCAAATTGATTTTTGTAGATCGCAGCAAAGTATCCCGGTTTTAAATATCCAAGTTCATTGCCTACCTCATTTATTGTATTAAAATTTCCACTTTTCAAGAGCTCTTGTGCAAGGTTTAATTTTTCGCGAATAAAGAAACTGTTGGGGCTTTCCTTAAATATTCTCTTAAACAGCTTCTTATATTTAGAAATAGACATGCCGGCCATGTAAGCCAAAAAATCTATTCCGGGAAATGCTCCCAAAAGTTGCTCCATCAGATAAGTTTGAGTTTTGATGATCTGCGCAGTATCTAATTCAGAAAGTTTCCCTAATACCAGGTCATTTTCATTTATACGTTCTACCAGGTATGCAAAAACCTGCAATGAGGTTCCACGCAAAGAAAGTTCAAATGATGGGTCGTTATAATTTCGCGTTCTGAGTTTAAGAATACAAAGACGGGTGCGACTGTCCATGTGGCTTGTAAAAACGATTGTGTTATTTTGCCCCATTTTAGGACCACCTATAGATCCTAACAGATACTTTTGAAGCAGGGGTTTAGCTATGAGCAACCAGAATGAATACATTTTAAAAGAAGGGGTATAGCTGCTTTTTAATGTGGCATCGACCACAATCATTCCCAATTTCGAATGATAATTAACTTTGCTGTGGTTAATTTTTTGAATATCAATTTCATCGCTTAGATCATAATAGGCAATGTAAAAGTCTTCCGCATTTACTACTTGGTTTAGTTCAACACTTCTTTGCAAAGTAAAATCAACAACAAGGGCCATTAATCCGGGCATTACCTCCATAAAATAAGAACAGCCTTGAGCTATATCATGAGGAATTGATATTTGTTTTCCTGTTGCCATTACAATGATGCTGCATATTCTTTAGGCGACATCCCAAAGTAGCTTTTAAATTGCTCTGATAAATGAGAGGTGCTTGTGAAATTTAATTTTTCGGCCAATTCTCTAATGGTATACTGTCCGGATCCAAGTAAATCTCTTGCAAGTTCAAGCTTGTTGTTTAGGAAGAAGGCATTAGGAGTTTGGCCGGTGATTTTTTTATATAGTTTCTTGTATTTTGTTGCCGACATATTTGCCTCAGCAGCTAACGAAGTTATTCCGGGGAAAATGCCCTCTTGTTTTTTAATCAGGCTTGTTTGTGAGTTTAATATCATTGCAAGATCTGTACGAAGAACTTTGCTAATCATTATTTCTCTTTTCATGATGTTATCCAGGCAATCTGCCAGCAAGTTGTAAGCCAAACCACTTAATAGGAGGTTGAAAGATATGCTTCCTGGAGTGCTTTTCCTGAACTCATTGATGATATGCCAACTGTTGCTACTCATATGGGCATAATGCAGAAGGGTATTTTGCTTCTGATCAAAAACTCTGTTTAGTACCTCATCAAGGATACCTGTTTTGGATAGATATTCTCTTAGAATATGCTTCTTTAAGAAAAGTGAAATGCCGTACGATTTACTTCCGGACTTTATTACAAAATCTATATCAAGTTGACTATCTGTAATCGCCAGATTGTAATTCCATCGCCCCACCGACCGTGAAATATCATCCATAACGTGAACCAGATCTCCTTCAGTAAGATTGAAATATATTCCTGCAAAATCATTTTTAATATTCCTGACTTTGTACAACACATCCTGATGATAAATCACATCTACCAGCATAACCGTAATGTTTTCGCTTATTTGAAGCGTATAATAAGTGCCCGTTAATATATCATCAGGAACAATGATAAAATTGCCGCGTACAAATCCGCCAAGGTTAACGGCCAATTCTTCAACCCAATCTGTCTCAACTCCAAAGCGATAAATTACTTCTTTCATACTAAAATGAACAAGTATGGGGAGCTATCTCGTTAATTATTGTGCATTTTTTTCTTAATTTCATAAAAAATGTCCTCATCGGGTATTTTTAAACCTTATTTTGGCTCTTATTTGTTCATAGAAAGTGTTATGATCATGCTGACAGAAAGAGGCGAACTGGCATACACAGCTTAAGTTCAGAATTCAAACAGAATTCCAATCTACCTTTGCTTTTTATATAAAATTTTATATGATAAGTAAACTATTTAAGGGCAGATATAGCGTCTTATTTTCTTTTTTAGCCATTTTTGTTTTTATCTCCTTCCTGATCCGTACTGTTTTGTTTATTGATTCGATTGGCAAAACGGACTTTTCATTCTTAGGTGTATTAAGAATTTACCTGCTCGGTTTTGTTTATGATTTTGGAGTAGGTCTCTTTTTAACCACTTTGTACAGCTTATATTTACTTATACTTCCAGATAGATGGTCGGCTTCAATTGCAAATAAGATCATTACTTATGTGGCTCTTTTTATAATCCTTCTTATCTCTTTCTTTTCATTTTTTGCTGAACTTACTTTCTGGCAAGAGTTTGAAAGCAGGTTCAACTTCATTGCTGTGGATTATCTTGTTTATACTTATGAAGTCATCAACAACATAAATGAATCATATCCGCTGCCATTATTAATTGGTGGAGTATTGGTAATGGTGTTATTGGTAATGTGGCTTTTTGCAAAGAAGAGGATTTTTAAAAATGTTTTCCAATCTGTTGTCGCATTTAAGAGTAGGGCAGTTATAACCGGGATTTTGCTTGTTATTACGTCATTATATGCCTTTTTCCTAACAAATTCCTTTGCCGAATCAAGTACCAACCGATACGAAAATGAACTATCAAAAGCAGGTATTTATTCCATTTTTGCAGCGTTTAAAAACAACGAGTTAAATTATAACCATTTTTATGCTTTACTCCCTTTAAATGAGGCGTTTGGTATAATGAGAAGTGAGCTAAAGGATCAGCAGAGCACTTTTGTAAATGATGGAAACTCAATTAAAAGGAATATCCAAAACGGTGGTCAGGTTTATAAACCAAACGTAATCATGATTACTGTTGAAAGCCTAAGTGCCAGTTTTCTTGCGCATTTTGGCAATACACAGAAACTAACACCCGTACTTGATTCTCTTGCCGATAAGAATCTAATGTTTACAAATATGTATGCAACAGGTACCCGTACAGTTAGAGGTATGGAAGCGCTAAGCTTATCCATACCTCCAACGCCTGGTAGCAGTATTGTAAGAAGACAGGGAAATGAAAACCTGACAACCGTGGGCCATATCTTTGAAAAAGAGGGATACACCAGGACATTCTATTATGGCGGGGATGGCTACTTCGACAATATGAACGAATATTTTGGCAGTAACGGCTTTAACATTACAGACAGGGGAAGAAATATCAAAATTGGAGATAGTTATTTGACAAAAAGAACGATCATTCAGGATGATCAGATTCATTTTGAAAATGCCTGGGGAGTTTCGGACGGAGATCTTTTTGATGCAGTTATAAGGGGCTCAGATGCCGATGATAAGGCAGGGAAGCCATTTTACAGTTTTGTAATGACAACCTCAAATCATAGGCCTTTTACCTTTCCAGCGGGAAAAGTAGATATGAAACAAGGCAATAGGGAAGGTGCAGTTCGTTACAC
>NZ_JBFTNT010000263.1:0-6034 GCF_056397585.1 Pedobacter sp. 05L430
GCTTATTACAATGCAACTAAATTTGCTGTTGATGGGTTTTCCGAATCACTGGCAAAAGAAACCGCCCCCCTTGGCATAAAAGTAACCATTGTAGCACCAAGCGGCTTCCGTACAGATTGGGCCGGGCGTTCGGCCAACGAAGTACAAAACGAAATTGAAGATTACAAAACAACCGCAGGTGCGAATAAAGACAACATCAGGGCTTACAATGGCAACCAACCCGGCGACCCGGTACGCGCCGCTCAGGCCATCATTAAAGTAGTAGAGACCGAAAACCCTCCATTACGCTTATTATTAGGTGCCGCAGCATTAAAAAATGCCCGTAAAAAAATCGAAGAACTGGCACATGATTTTGATGCATGGGAAGAAACCACCGTTGGTGCAGATTTCCCCAAACCTTAATTTAAACCGCCTACATACACACTGTTGGCCACATCGCAACCCGGTGTGGCCATAAATGAAATATAAGTTTCCATTCTCGCTAACCTCAGTTCTAAAGGTAAAACAAATAGCTCCTTTCCCTCACTTCGCTTTGCACCATCAATACTGTAAAGGCCAATTTCCAGGTCAGGGAAATAAACCAGTATCATCACCCTTTGGCTTTTCTCAGCTAATACCATTTCCGGCAATACCGTCCACCTAAATCTTAACCCTTCCGGCACCATCTCAACCGTCGGATTCGCTGCAACACGCAAACTCCCCTGCGAAACCATTACTTTAGGATAATCCATTTTAATATCAGGATACAAGCCTTTTAAGGTGTTCATTTTATTATAGCTTAGGGCTATATTGTACGGATATTTTACCGCAGCCCTGGCTTTGAGCATAAAACCAGCATTAATAAACTCAGTAAACGGATATAAAAACTTTACCACTACTGCCATTTCCTGCCTGCAAATCAATTGTTTAATAGAAGGCGGTTTTGTAATCATACCCACCATCCTAACCACATTTTTATCTAATATATGGTAGCTCACCAAATTCCCAACTTTACCGGTATACCGGTAAGATTTATCACTATTAAAAACCCCATTTCTTTCCCTTTTAAATAAATCCATTTCTATCTCTTTTTAAATAAAAAAGAGGCTCCCAAAAATAGGGGCCGTCATCTCCTTTGGTTAATCAAAGGAGATGACGGGCATCGCCCGTCTCCACCGCACTACCATCGTTATACTTCAAATTAGCGGCATCTATAACAACTCCGGTTTTAGCATCGCTAAGTTGAATGGTTTTACCGTTGGCAAGAGTTATAGTTGCTGTGTTACGGCCGGGCTCAATGTCATGAGATCCTGAAACAAGTTCAGGATGACGGCCACCTTCAGGGCGGGGTGCGTAGTAGGATGTATAAAAGAACAACCCGGCGCCAACAACCAAAAATATTGCTGCTGCCGCAGCTATACGCGGCCATAGCTTATAACTACGAGGCTGTACTTTACTTTCCAAAGACAGCTGGTTCTAGATGTCATATCCAACTTCATCAATTCGGCTCTCATTTAGCTGAACCTCGTCTTTCAATTGGTAATACCATCTTTCCACAACTGCCTTTTCAGCAGGCGTACAAAGTCCCTTTCTGTATTTATCAAGTAATGTCTTAGCGTCTTTTTCCATTGCTTACAAAGAGGTTTATATTCCCTCATATATAACCAATACGGCTGACTAAGACCTAACAGGTAGAAGAAAACAAAAAAACTTTACATGATTTTCAAATCTTTCATCACCGACCCGGTAATTTTCTTACGGCACTCAGAAAAATCAGGTCGGTTATTTTTTCGATCCTGCAGTAATCTTGTCGCAAAAAAATAAACATCATTTTGTTTTTCCACGTAACCAACCCACCATCCTGTGTTGATCTGATCTGCCATCGTCCATCCTGTTTTGGAGCGGATGGTATAAGTTTTATTTTGCTCGCTTATCATTACCCGCTTTACGATATCCATATTCTTTTTAGAGAACGGGAGTTTCCCATCGTACAGTTTTTTAAGAAATTCAACCTGGCTTACAGGTGAAATACCAAGGGGACCAAAGTTCCAAAAGTCTGCATCAGGTTCCGAAAGGCCTGCATTGCCGTATCCGCATTGAGTAAGGTATTTCTTGTATACACTTCTGTCAATCTTTTTTGCAAGCTCTATAAACGCCCAGCCGGCAGAAACTTCAAATGCGTTCTTTACACTTATATCATGATAAATTTCAGGTCTGTAGCCGTATTTTGTGGTATCGGTTTTTCCTGGCCATTTAACCATATAGTTCTCATTCGGTATGGTTCCTGTTTCAAGGGCAATCAGCATATTAATGATTTTGAATGTAGAAGCAGGCAAGGTTTCCCGCCTTGTATTAATGGTATCAGAAAGGATCCATTGATGCTTTTTGTAATCATAAATTGCTATACCACCTTCCACTCCACACTCATCAAAGTATTTTTTGAAATCAGAACGAACGATGGTCTGTTTTGACTGACAAAACACTACCGGGCTAATTGCMAGCATATATAAGGCTACTAAAAGGAATCTTTTCATTTTATTTTTTAAAAATACACATTTCTTATCGCTTCCTCTACCAGGCTACATGGGCCTGTACTACTGATATCAAAACCGCTCCTAAGCAACAACGGTGGCTGCGCCATAAACTTAGGCACACTACCGCGATGTCTTTGCGCCGCATGAACCAAAAAAGGGTGACAAAGGTATACCGTTCCGGCCTTGCCGACAGCCAAAGCTTCCTCTCTCTTGGGTAATTCAGGCAACCTATTTGCCAGTTCCATAAAAGATAGCCCTTCTTCACCTTCGGGTTTCAGCAATCTGGCAACATCCATATGCGAACCTTTTAAAATCCTGGTCGGCGCATCTCTCTCGCTTACATCCGAAAATAGAAACAGCATCAGCAAGCCACGGCCTTTTGAATATACATTGATTCGGGCGGCGAAAAAGTCATTAGGATCTGCTCCAGAAAAACCTGCATCTACGTGCCAGCCGGTATCATCCGAATCAACTTCCGATGGGAAACGAACTGGAAAAGCTCCCATGCTCATGCACGGTATCCATTTTTCTTTACCAACCAGCTGATCGAATGCAGCATGAAGAATAGGGGTATTCGCCGCCTTAATAAATGGCGCCTGCGTATACATACCCAGCCACACCACCGGTTTCGCCCATGTGCTACTGTCATTAGGATCAGCAGGAATGTCTTTCCAAAGGATATTTCTCGCCTCAGCGGCAAGATCGGCAGGAAAAGCGTTATCAATACGGACAAAGCCATCTGCAATAAAAGATTGTATTTGCTGTGGATTTAAGATGTCGCGCATAATGTTTTATATAAAAATTCAGACAATAAAGAATTAGTGTCCCTCCGGGACATTAGCCTTACGACTTGAAAATTTATATTATAACATTACGGTCATTYTCATATTCCAAATATATTAATTTTTCTCCTACTGTCGCAAACGCCCCCTCAATAAGTCGTCTTTGCAGGTTTTCTACCCCATTCCTCCAGATTACCTTTGGATATACAAAAACAACTAAGTATGAGAACAATCATCTACCTCGCTGCCTCTGCCAATGGCCTGATCAGCAATAACAGAAACGTACCCGACTGGTTGTCGCAGGAATACGGTGAAGGCTTTATGGCCATCAGTCTGCGCACACAAGCCGTGATCATGGGAAAAACAACCTATAATGTACTTGCACCAGACTACCTACCCATTAAAGAAGGATCACTGGTTGTGCTCACTCACAATACCATGGCCGAACCTGCCCAATCCAATGTACTTTTTACTGATGACAGCCCGGAAAAAATCATAGAACAGCTTGCCGCAAGAGGACACACCGAAGCCGTTATTATAGGTGGTACGCAAACCGTAAGTGCATTTGTCAAAGCAGGCCTGGTGAATGAAATCATCCTGGTTGTAGAACCGGTACTATTTGGCAACGGCCTGCCATTGCTCAAAGACATCGAAGAAGCAGAGTATAAACTTTCCCTCCTCGAAGTAAACAAATTGAACAACAATACTGTTCAATTACATTATTCAATAACAAACAATTAATCAACACTATAAAACTAGATACCATGAGACCAACAAAAATCTGGGCCAATTTGGGCGTAAAAGATGTAACCACTACCAGGAATTTTTATAGCGCCTTGGGCTTTAAACCCAATGAAGGCTACGACAAAACCGATGAAATCACCAGTTTTCTATTTGGCAATGATGATTTTGTGATCAATTTCTTTGTACAAGATTCTCTAAAAAATGCGTTGAGAGGAGAAGTAGCAGATTTGTCTAAAGGAAATGAAGTGATTTTCACACTTTGGGCAGATAATAAAGAAGAAGCCGATAAATGGGCTGTTGAAGTCAGGAATGGCGGCGGCAAGATCTTTGATGAACCTGCTGAATTTGGCCCGGGTTATTATGGCTTTGGATTTTCAGACCCTGATGGGCATAAATGGAATGTATTTAACTGTTAAAATAAACAGGGCATACTGCCCTGTTTATTTGTAATCCTAATTATTCTTTAACGACGCCATATCAATTACAAAGCGATACCGCACATCGCTTTTCAGCATACGCTCATACGCTTCATTAATCTCCTGCATCTTAATTACCTCTATCTCCGAAACAATATTGTGTTCCCCACAGAAATCAAGCATCTCCTGTGTTTCGGCAATTCCACCAATTAACGATCCTGCAACAGATTTCCTCCCCATAATCATAGGTACAGAGTTCAACAACGGATCAAGCCCACCAAGATACCCTACCAATACCAACGTACCATTTATATTCAGTGTAGGTACATACTCATTTAAGTTATGCACATAAGGAACAGTATCAACAATCAAATCAAATTTTCCTGCTACACCCTGTATCTGCGCCGGGTCTGTAGAAATAATAACCTGATCGGCGCCCAATTCAAGCGCATCTTTTTCTTTTCCGGGCGATCTTGAAAATAATGTTACATGCGCACCAAGTGCTTTAGCCAATTTTATCGCCATATGGCCTAATCCGCCCAAACCCACAACGGCAACGGTGCTGTCTTTCCCAACATTCCAGTGTCTTAATGGAGACCAGGTCGTAATACCAGCACATAGTAATGGCGCTACAGCAGCCAGATCAAGGTTTTCGGGCAACTTTAAAACAAAATGCTCATCAACCACAACTTTTTCAGAGTAACCGCCAAAAGTGCGCCCGCCTAAATGTTTGTCCTTTCCGTTATAAGTTCCCGTAAAGCCAGGAATACAATATTGCTCCAGGTCTTGTTTACAGCTGGCACATTCTCTGCACGAGTCTACTAAACACCCTACCGCAGCCAAATCTCCTACTTTAAATTTGCTTACTTCAGATCCCACCTTGGTTACCCTGCCTACTATTTCATGACCGGGAACTGCCGGATAAACAGTCCCTCCCCAGTCGTTTCTGGCAGTGTGCAGGTCCGAGTGGCATACCCCACAAAACAGAATGTCAATCTCTACATCTTTAGCCGTTGCCTCCCTCCTGTCAATACTCAATTGTTTTAATGGCGCTTCAGCCGACTGAGTGCCATATGCTTTTACTTCAAACTTTTCCATTATCGTTGTTGGTTTACGTTGTTATATTCTTCGTCTGTTACAGGTTCCAGCCAGGTTACCGGGCCGTTTTCGGTGATATTGCTGATCGCAATATGTGTAAGGCTTTTATCGGCAGTTGCGCCATGCCAGTGCATTACATCAGACGGGATCACTACCACATCGCCTTTACTCAACGATCTGGCAGGTTTTCCTTTTTCCTGGTAATACCCTTCGCCATCGGTTATTAGCAAGATCTGCCCTGCAGGGTGTGTATGCCAGTTGTTTCTGCAGCCCGGCTCAAACACCACATCCCCAACCGAATAATGTCCCGTTTCATCTTTCGGGACTAAAATATTAACCCATGCCGTTCCGCTGAAATAATCTGCCGGGGCTTTATCTCCTTTCGGGAAAATGGCTGTTCTGTTTTGTGTTGTTTCCATCTATGATTCTTTAAATAGCTGTGCCTGTTTATTGTTTAACAATTGCAGGCTAACTTTGTGTC
>NZ_JBFTNT010000264.1:0-6005 GCF_056397585.1 Pedobacter sp. 05L430
GGTTCTTCCTTACAAAGAATTAAATCCAACTCATATTAGGTTAGATGGAAAAATGCTAGGGAATACAAGAAATTTTTCAGCTTATTTTTGGTATTTAGATAAAAAATGGAAAGTTGGCGCTGATACGCACATTGATCGACTGAAACTGGCTTTTGAAGCATGCAAAGCAAGTGACGAGCCATTCGTAGTAAAGTATACCAGGGATAAAAAGGGAGAATATTTAGAGATTAAGGGGCAACCGATAAGGGATAAGAAGTTCTATGTTTATAAAGCGTGAGAGAAGTAAGGATCATAAAAAAACCTTTAGATGAAGATCTAAAGGTTTTAAATTCATAACATCTTTTATCAGTCGAATTACTTTAATTCGTCAAGTTTTACGCTTTTCAAAAATGATTCTAATTCCTGAAGACTGTATCCTGTTCCATCCAAGCTTACAGAATACCTGTCTTTGTAAAGGAATTTGATAGATGAGCTAACTGAGCTTTCAGATTTGGTTTCCTCTGTTATAGAACGAATGCCATTAACGTCTACTGTTTTAGACACAGTTCCATTAGATTCTGATTCTCTGTCCATACTTAGTGTCATGGCCATTAAAGAAATAATAGCGCTTCCAGATTCTCCTGCGCCATCAATGATGCCAACTTTTACATATTTACTGTCGTCGCCATATTCAGCTTCAATAGTGCTCAAGCCACTTACAGCATAACCGCCAGCACTAAAGCTTTTTCTTTTCAACCCGTCGAGTGTTTCTGGTACTGCAGCTTTCAGCTGCTCATTGGTTAGGGGTGTTAGTTTTTTTAGTTCAGCGGTCATCTCCTCCATCTTATCTGCGGATTGAGCCACCTTATTCAGATTGCTGACTTTGTCGATAACACTGCCAGTCCCTGAATCACTTTCTTCTTTTTTTTGATTACCACAAGAGAGCATTAAAAATGCCATGCCTGCTAGTATAGATTTTTTCAGCATAGGATTATATTTAAATGTTTCCGAATGTAATAAATATATCAGAATTAGTATGTTAAATTCTGATGAATATTTTATCTAATTGTTTAGCTGACAGTATGTTTGTTTCCATATGTTCGCTTTATTAAGGTCTTTTTCATTATAATTGCTAAGTTTACTTCAAAATGAACTTTAATCCAAACCTAAACCAAGTGATTGTGAGTAGTTAAGCCCTAAATGCCTGTCAATATTCAAGGGCAAATTGTTTTGTGATCTTACTTTACTTTTTTTTTGGCCGGGAGCCACATTAACCCAATATTTTTATGCTTAAAACTAAATACTTTAAAATTTACCTTGCTGTATTCTCAACAGTTTGCACTTCTGTTGTATTTTATGCCTGCAAAACGGTAGTGCCTAAAACGCCTGCTACTCCGGCGTCTAGTGTTGCTAAACCAGCAAAACCTGCCCGTATCCTGGTGTTTTCAAAAACCAAGGGCTTTTATCATGCTTCTATTCCGGCTGGTATTGCTGCTCTACAAAAGCTTGGTAAAGAGAATAATTTTATTGTAGATACAACTAAGAATTCAGCTTATTTTGTTCAGGATAGTTTAAAAAACTACAGTGCTGTAATCTTTTTAAGCACCACTATGAATGTATTAAATGCCGATGAGCAGGTAGCTTTTGAAAGGTATATTCAATCTGGTGGTGGTTACGCCGGAGTTCATGCTGCGGCAGATACAGAATACGATTGGCCTTGGTATAATAAGCTTGTTGGAGCTTATTTTAAAAGCCATCCGGGTAATCCTAATGTGCGTAAGGCAACTATTGATGTGATTGACACGACCCATATATCGACTAAGAGCCTGCCAAAAAGATGGGACCGCACAGACGAATGGTATAACTATAAAAGCATACAAGACGATATAAAGGTGCTGGCTAAATTAGATGAAGATAGCTACGAAGGCGGAGAAAACGGAGAGAACCATCCTATTGCCTGGTACCATGAATTCGATGGCGGCCGCGCTTTTTATACAGGCGGCGGACATACCGACGAAAGCTTTAGCGAACCATTATTTTTAACTCACCTCCTTGGGGGTATTAAGTATGCCATTGGTACCAACGTTGCATTGGATTATTCAAAAGCATACGCAGTTAAAAAGCCAGAGGATAATCGTTTTACTAAAACCGTTTTATCTAATGATTTAAATGAGCCTATGGAATTATCTGTAGCTCCGGATGGTAGGGTGTTTTTTATTGAGCGCGCCGGTAATTTTTACGTATACAATCCTGCCGATGGTAAAACTACATTGGTTTACAACTTTCCTGTGAAGGCTGTTGATAAATACCTAAATGGTTTGTTGGGGATGACTATTGATCCGGACTTTGCAACAAATAACTATTTGTATTTCTTTTATACTGCCTCTGCAGGTGATAAATACAAACAGCATATTTCTCGCTTTAAAATTAGTAAGGAAAATGAGCTTGATCTTAAATCTGAGCAGGTGATTATAGAGGTCCCAATTGATCTTGAAGTAAGTGCTCATACAGGTGGTTCTTTAGCCTGGGATAAGTACAAGAATCTATATATTTCAACCGGGGATAATACTGTGCCTTTTGAATCTGATGGTTTTGCTCCTATTGATAGAAGAGATAATCGTTTAACATTTGATGCAGAAAGATCGGCAGGAAATACAAACGACTTGCGCGGCAAGATCCTGCGGATTCATCCTGAGGCAGATGGAAGTTATACCATTCCTGAAGGGAATTTATTTGCTAAAGGAACACCAAAAACACGTCCGGAAATTTATGTAATGGGTTGTCGTAACCCTTATAGAATGTCTGTAGATCCTGAAACTTCTATCGTGTATTGGGGAGAAGTTGGACCGGATTCTGGTACTGATGGTTTACAGGGGCCACGTGGATACGATGAATTTAATCAGGCAAAAAAAGCTGGAAATTATGGCTGGCCATATTTTGTTGGTGATAATAAGGCTTATAAAGAGTATGATTTTGCGACCAAAAAAGTAGGAGATTTCTTTGATGTAAACGGTCCTGCAAACAATTCCCCATATAGTACCGGCGCTCAAATATTGCCACCGGCTCAAAAAGCGATGGTGTGGTATCCTTATAACAGATCAGAAGAATTCCCTGCTTTGGGACAAGGCGGAAGATGTGCTATGGGCGGACCTGTATATCATTATAATGCAGCGCTTAAATCCGATACTAAGTTCCCTGAGTATTATGATAAAGCACTTTTTATGTACGATTGGATGAGAAACTGGGTGTTTGCAGTGCGTCTGGATGAGAATCAAAACTATGTACGCATGGAGCCTTTTATGGAAACTAATGGCGATTTTAGACGCCCTATTGATATAGAGGTTGGGCCAGAAGGATCATTTTATATGTTGGAATATGGATCTGTATACGGGATAGATAATGTTGATGCGCGTTTGGTTCGTATTGATTACAATGGTGGAAACCGTGCTCCGTTTGCTAAAATTGAAACCAAAGATACTATTGGAATTGCTCCATACAAAGTTGCTTTTACCTCGAAGAGCTATGATAATGACGATGATGATAAACTGTCGTACGAGTGGAGCTTTGAAGGAAACAAGATCGCATCAACAGAACAAAATGTTAACTATACATTTCAAAAAAACGGCATATACAACGCTATTTTAAAAGTAACTGATGCAGCGGGTAAAAGCGGGTTGGATACGGTTGTGATTAAGGTAGGTAATACGATGCCTCAGGTAGCCATAAATACAACAAGTAATAGTTCTTTCTTTTTCCCTAAGGCAACTAATTTTAATTATAAAGTTGATGTAAAGGATAATGAAGATAAGGTGATAGATGCAAAAAAGGTAAAGGTGAACCTTGATTTTATTGCAAAGGTAGAAAGCAATCAGGCGCTGGTAGGTCATCAGGAGATTACACCTACATATAATTTTGGTAAATCTTTAGTTGCTAAAAGCGACTGTAAAGCTTGCCATCAGATAAATGGTAAATCAGTGGGTCCTTCGTTTATGCAGGTTGCACAACGTTATACCGGTAACAAAGATGCAGTAAGTCGTTTGGCTAAGAAGATCATTGTTGGAGGTGGCGGTGTTTGGGGAGAACATGCAATGAGTGCACACCCTCAGATTTCTAATGATGATGCAACTGAGATTGTTAAATATATTTTAAGCTTAAATGCCAAAAAAACTAATGCTGCGTTGCCACAACAAGGAGCCGTTGCTTTAAAACAGCATTTAGCTAATAAGGATCAGGGTAGGTACATTTTCTCTGCGTCGTATACTGACAAGGGCGGGGCGATAACTCCTTTAACAAAAAAAGAGACGATTGTGTTGCGTCCGGCAAAAGTACAGGCAGAAGATGCAGATGTTTTTAATAACGTAGATAAAAATGACAGGTATGTTGGTAGCATCCATAACAAGTCTTATATCGTGTTTAAAAATATTGACCTTAGGAACATTAATAAACTTACCTATTATTATGCTTCGGCAAATCATAGTGGAACTATAGAGGTGCATATCGATTCTCCAAAAGGAGAAATAATTAGTACGGCTAATTTTACCTCAACAGGTAAGTGGGAAAAGTACACTGAATTAAGCACGTCTATAAAAAACCCGGGGGGTAAACATGATCTTTATTTTGTGTTTTTAAAGAATACCCCACCAAATAGAGATTTGATAAGTATAGATTGGATCAATTTCGAATAAATACCTCATGGCAAAGTATATTGTATTTTTATCGCTGATGTTTTTGGTTCCGTATTGTAATGCGCAACAGGTGATCCCATTATATTCAGGTAAAATACCAAATGCCAAGCCTATATCAAATCAAGAGCAGAGGATCGGTAATCCAGACGTAGATAGTCTTACTTCTAACGTGTCTGTTCCTACTCTTTCTGTTTATTTGCCCCCAAAGGGTTTGGCAAATGGAACTTCTGTTATCATTTGTCCTGGCGGAGGATATCATGTGCTACTTACAAAAAGAGAAGGCAGCGATGCAGCCAGAGCATTTGCGAAAATGGGGGTAACGGCTTTTGTATTAAAGTATAGGCTGCCGAACGATAAGATAATGTTGGACAAGTCTATCGGGCCTCTGCAGGATGCCCAACAGGCAATTAAGATAGTGAGACAGAGGGCTAAAGAATGGAACATTGACCCCAAAAAGATAGGTATTCTGGGGTTTTCTGCCGGAGGCCATCTTGCCGCAACTGCGGGAACACATTTTAATAAACCAGTTATTGAAAATCGAGAAGGAATTAGCGTTAGGCCAAATTTTATGCTGCTTATAAATCCGGTGATCTCTTTTACCGACAAGATTGGTCATATTGGATCCAGAGATAATCTTCTTGGCCCCTCTCCAACAGAAGAAAAGATAAAACTTTACTCCAATGAGTTGCAGGTAACAGAAGAAACGCCGCCAACGATTTTAATTCATTCGGATGCTGATCAGGTTGTACCTGTAGCCAATAGTGTTGAGTTTTACAGAGCGCTTAAAGAAAACAAGGTATCTGGAGAATTGCATATTTACGCAAAAGGAGAGCATGGGTTTTTAACTGCTCCTTCTTTTGATGAATGGTTTGGGCGATGCATTTTCTGGATGAAAAGCATGTCTTTGATCTGATACTAAAATAAAAAAGAATATTAGGATATATTTGCTGTATGTCATCACATCATATCATTCGGGAAAAACAAGAGCCGGCACTATATATCCACTATTTAGGGGACTTTAATGAAGAATATTTAGGTCAGCTGCTGGAATGGAGCCCAACTTTAATCGTTAGCGCTGCGGTTTATGAAAAGGCCATCAGTCTTGGATTAAAGGTGGATATTGTGGTCAATTCAAATGACCAGGATTTTCAGGAAAATACAAAAGTAATTCATGCTAAATCTGAGGAATTAGATGCTGTTTTAGATTATTTGATTGCTGAAAAATACCCTGCAGTAAATGTTATTGATTCAAAAAGCGACTTAAGGGAACTGGGAAGTTATATTGATGCGATAAACATTGTGGTATTTACTGAAACTGAAAAATCATACGCTATTAAATCG
>NZ_JBFTNT010000265.1:0-5967 GCF_056397585.1 Pedobacter sp. 05L430
GGTTTGTTCCAGCAGAATACGAATAAGATTCTTTTTCGCCAAAGCCGTAAGCAATAGCATTAAATCCATCGTTGGCGGTCAATGTTGAACTTACATTACTAATTCTTATCTGTATGCATGAATACTCAGGATTGGATGGTATTACTGACCATGTGCCATTTTCCGGAGCGGCTCCATCAATTTTAAAAGTTGATGTTACTGAGGTTTTCATACTCACGTTAATATAGCGCTCAGAGATGCGCTCTTTTGTAGATGAGAATAGTGTGATAGCCTTAACATTAAATTCTATCGGATTAAGCAATACCATATCAGGATCGCTCAACATTTCAAGATTTGTTGCAGATGACCAGATTTGACTTAAAGAATATTGTGCTACACTTATCTTCTTATTCGCCTTAATGAACAATGATTCCATTAGCAACGAAGGGCTCTCGTAAAATTGTCCTTTATTCAATATAAATGTACCACCATTAAAGTCTACCCGGGTGTTATCTTCTTGCGCTAATATTCTTAACAAGAATTTTCTATCTTTAAATGGAACTACACTATAGTTTTTACCCCAGCTTGTTGGCGGATATAACTGCTGATATAGCGGGTCTCTGGAATCTTCATCTGGACTACCCTTACCAATAGAAACTGAAGTATTTCCAGAAAAAACAGCAAATCGTTTATTACAGTTGTCAGGAGAAAGTGGATCTATTTCAACAATTGTACCGGTTAAATCTCGCTGGTCAGGCGGCATATATTCATAAACCTCTCCTGCATTATTAAAGGAAACTGATCTTTTCCCCTCTCTTGTATGTATTATTATTTTTGTATTTGGCTCAGTTGCAACAATTGCCAAGTAATTTCTGCCTGCTCCATCGTTTATATTGCCATTTTGAGTATAATTCATTGAAAAATACTGTTGTCCAAGCGCGTCTGTTGGAAGGATCAGAGATGCTGAAGAACGCCTGCCCGCATAGATATGTGAATACACGGCTACTTTGGGCATGCCGGCTGTGACCGTTATATGTATTCCCTTTTGAACTTTAACGGTATTTATGTCTTTTAAATCGACGTATGCATCGGCTCTCGGAATAAGAAATGGTTCAACAACGTTGGCCATAATTTTCTTAGTTTGACTCCAAGCCCCACAGGTAACTGTTACTTCTGAATTATTTTTTGAAGACACATAAATGGTATTGTTGGCGAGCTTTGGGAGCCCCAGGTAAAATGCGGGATCATGTGTAGGAAATACTGACCAAAAATCAGTGCCTTCATTGGATATATTTTGTGCCTGAATACTTAAGAAAAAGGAGAGATGAATTAATGTTAGTAAAGTTATTCTCCAGATTCTCATAATTGATCGGCTCTTACATTTAAGGCAGCAAATTATTTTGCCTTAGCAAAAATTCTAGTTGCTTATTTGCTAATATCAGTTGCTGGGTAAGTTCCCTGTTCTCTTTTCTTAAAGAATATATTTCAAAGGCTTTTTCTATATTGATCCTCAAATCTTCATCCATCCAGGGTTTTTGAATATATTTATAAACCTGTCCTCTATTTATTGCGTCAATAACGGCATTTATATCTGCGTACCCTGTCAGAAGAATCCTTATCGGATCAGGAAAATCAGGTATAATAGATTCCAAAAATTCGATGCCAGTCATAACTGGCATTCTTTGATCTGTAATAATAACATGAATATTCTCTGCCTCAAGAATTTTTCTTCCTTCTAACGCAGACTCAGCAGTGAAAATATTAAATAACCTCCTAAACCCGGCTTTAAAAGAGTTCAGGTTATGAAGTTCATCATCTACATACAAAACGTTTATTGAGGCACCGCTGCTCATATTCTCTGAAATGTTTTTTGTTAAATATATCGATTTAATAAGTTTTAATGAAGTTATTTAGCTTAAAAGTTATTTTCTAGTACAAGTTTTAATTATTTTAAATAATTGTTTGACTTAAACTCCAAGTGCCTGATTTTTCAGACAAATCAAACTGAACTATTCAGATCTTATTTGAGGGCTCAAAAGCTATAACTTAAGACAATAACTTCTGTCTCAACATAAACTCTAATTGTTCGTTAACAAGTAAAAGTTCCTCATTTAATTCTTTATTTCTCTCCCTTAAAGAATATACTTCAAAAGCTTTTTCCAGAGCTGATCGGAGTTCCTCTTCTTGCCATGGCTTAGCAATATATAGATAAACCTGCCCTTTATTGATTGCATCAATAACTGCATTTATATCAGCATATCCAGTAAGAAGTATTCTAATTGGATCAGGATATTCATCAATGATTGATTCTAAGAATTCTATACCTGTGGTAACAGGCATGCGCTGATCGGTAAGTATGATATTAATATGTTCTTGTTTCAATATTTGCACTGCTTCAGCAGCAGACTCTGCTGTATGCACATTGAAAACCCTTCTAAAAGAAGCTTTAAAGGCGTTTAGATTATGTATTTCATCATCAACATACAATACACTTATTATTTGCCTATCCATAAAACTAAAAAACCATGCAAAATTGTTTAAACTCCTACTTAAGATAGTTAAATATTTAGCAAATATACTATTTTTGTATTTATTGAAATAAATAATTGGGGGTATATTTTTTATCTATTATTGCGATGCTATTATTTGAGAACAACTCAGTGGAAAACACTATGGCTACAGAGCCTTTATTTTTTCGAATTTATTTGGAAAATGACAAAAACAGGCTAGAGGAATTGCTTAAAAAGAAGCAACACATCTCCATACATGATCAAATTGACACTCAGTTGGATGATTTAATAAAGTCTAAATTACCCAAAAAGAAACCAAGTGCAGAAGAATTAAAGCACTTAAAAAAACTTCATATCGGTGATCTGTCTATGCAGGAATATGGGGTATGGGTATATTACCCATGGTCTGAACGTTTAGTGCATTTGCTTGATGAAGAAGAATTTATCGAAATGCGGACCAGCCGCAACATTTACAAGATCACAAGAGAAGAAAGGGATATTTTAGGCAGGCAAAAAGTTGGTGTTGTTGGTCTTTCTGTAGGCCAATCAGTATCCATAACTATGGCTATGGAACGTGGTTTTGGAGAGATCAGACTTGCGGATTTTGATTTACTGGAACTAACAAACCTAAACAGGATCCGAACTGGTGTACACAACCTGGGCTTGCCGAAAGTAGTGATTGTAGCCAGAGAAATTAAAGAAATAGATCCTTTTTTGAAAGTTACACTTTTTGAAGATGGAATGACGGAAGAGAATATGGATCGCTTCTTTTTGGAAGGCGGAAAACTTGATGTGATTGTAGATGAGTGTGATGGACTGGATATTAAAATTTTACTAAGACATAAGGCAAAAGCGCTTCGTGTTCCCGTTGTAATGGATGCCAGCGATAAAGGCACGCTGGATGTGGAAAGGTTTGACCTTGAGCCAGACAGAGCTATATTACATGGACTAATAGACCACCTGGATCACACAAAAATTAAATATTTAAAGACCAATGAAGAGAAGATCCCCTATCTCCTTCCTATGGTGGGCTTAGAGACGTCGTCAGATCGATTAAAAGCTTCTATGGTTGAAGTTGGGCAGTCTATCACTACCTGGCCGCAATTGGCCTCGGCGGTGGCTTTAGGTGGTGCTTTAGGTGCTGATGTTTGCAGAAGGATTGCATTAGGACAATACAATGATTCAGGAAGGTATTTTGTAGACCTTGAAGAGATCATCAGCGACAAAGTAAAACCTGAAGACGATTTCTATAAGGTGATAGATTATTCCGCTCCCGAGTTGAAATTAGATGAGATGCAAAAAGCAGCAGATATAGTAGCTACTGAAATTCATTCAAAACTGACACTCACACATGAGCAGGTAAAAGAATTAGCTGCAGCTGCAGGACTCGCCCCATCCGGAGGCAATAGCCAGCCTTGGAAGTTTTTATATCATAAAGAACAATTGTTCTTGTTCCATGATGAAAACCAATCGATTTCATGGATGGACTTTCAGAATACAGCTTCTTATATTTCACTTGGAGCCGCTATTGAGAATTTAAAAATAAAAGCTGCCAGCCTTGGTTTGGAAACAACAATCAATTTGTTTCCGGCAGGAAGTGACAGTAGATTAATCGCAGCATTTGGATTTAGCAAAGAAGAGGGACAAACCTATCGCAATGAGTTGATTGCTGGGGTAGGATTAAGGTTAACTAATAGAAAGAAAGGTGATCAGCAACCTATTGACGCTGCCGTTACTGCAAAAATAAGTAAGAATGTAACCATTGATGAACCAAATGCCCATCTGGATCTTGTAGAAGATAGAGACTCGATTAATGAAATAGCAAACATTGTAGCATCAGTAGAAAGATTGAGATTCTTGCATCCTCAGGGCCACCATGACCTCTTTACGAAAGAGATCAAATGGCCTTCTGCAGACGGATCACCGATAATTGAAGGAATCGACATTGCCACACTGGAATTATCTGAGAGTGACAGGACCGGAATGATGGTTGCTGCTAAACCTGAAGTAATTACTTTATTAAACAAATGGGGAGGCGGAAGCGCTTTTGAAAAAATATCTAAAGGAGGGGTTGCTTCTTCGTCGGCCATCGGATTGATCAGCATGCCGGAGTATAGTCCGGAAAGTTTTGTGAAAGGTGGCGAAGCTCTTCAAAGAGCATGGATCACTGCTAATTTGAACGGTCTCTCGTTTCAACCTATCAGCGGCACGCTGTTTGTATTTGATAGGTTTAATCAGACTAATGGTGCTGGTATGACGGCTAATATGGCCAAGGAACTTGAATCCCTACAATACGACCTGCGGAAAATATTTCCTGCTTTGGGAAATAATTGTGGAATTTTTATGTTCAGGTTGTCTTACGCTGACGAAGCATCTTCTAGATCATTAAAAAGACCACTGGAAGATATTTTAAAGTTTTCCTAGACACAATATGAGAAAATTTACATTTCGATCTTTTACAGCAATTAAAGATCTTGACACTTGCGAGAGGTATCTAGATGGGCATGTTCAGGTATTGAGAGATTATGGTATCACTAACATTACAACCAATAACAGGCTGTGGATGGATTTGCCAAGTGTACATGGTATAGTTGCCGAGGATGAAGAGGGAAACGTTGTTGGAGGAGTAAGAGTTCATATTGCAGATGGGATTCATCCCTTGCCGGTCGAAAAGGCAGTAGGATACATGGATCCAAAAGTAGCACACGTGATCAACGAATACTTTGACGATGGAACGGGTGAACTCTGCGGTTTGTGGAATGCAAAAAGCGTTGCAGGCATAGGTATCAGCCTTTTGCTTGTAAGAGCCGGTATTGCAATTGTAAATCAAATCAGACTTGGATCACTATTTACCATCTGTGGAGACTACACCATGCCCATGGTAAGAAGGGTTGGTTTCATAGTTGAAAATGGAATTGGTAATAATGGTGAGTTTTTTTATCCAAAAGACGACTATATTGCAAGAGTATTGAGAAAGATGAATGCCGAAACTTTGGAAACGGCAGATGAGTATGATAGAGATCGTATATTTGATTTGAGAAATAATCCAATACAACATACAATTGAGCAGGGGCCAAAGGGTGAGATAGATATAGATTATCAGTTATTAATACCTGTCTATGATTAGATCTTTTTTATTAAGGTTATTCTTTGCCTTGCTACTTACGTGCTCGATAGCATTACCTGCCATAAGTCAGGAAGCCATTAAACTACATAATGATGAGACGTTAAGCAATTTTGGCAAACAAATGTTATTGCTTACCGATACAAGCAACAAACTTAACCTTAAGGCAGTAATAAGCAGCGAAGAGTTWAAAGCTGTTGATTCTGACGTGCCTAATTTGGGCATAAGTAATTTCAGTTACTGGCTAAAGTTCAAAGTACAAAATAATACAAATGACCCTCACCTCATCCTTCAAATTCCTTTACCCACAATAGATTATGTTGATTTTTATCAGCTAGATGACCAAAATAATGT
>NZ_JBFTNT010000266.1:0-5914 GCF_056397585.1 Pedobacter sp. 05L430
ATGGCGCATGGGAGCTAACGCGATTGGCAACTAATGGTTCTGAAAGCAGGGTGGCAATTCCAGGTTTGTTGAAATTCTTTGATGCAGATGGTAAGTTTTTTAACATGCGGATCACTCAAAACGGATCTATTATTACTCATCAGGGTAATTATGTAATAAACGATAATGAGACCTATTCTGAAATTATTAAGAGCGAAACCCAGGGCGCTACCTATGCCTTAGCCGGAAAGACGTATAAACTAAGATATAAGTTTAGCGATGATAAAAAACTGCTCGTTTTGAATGGAATGGTAGAAGGTAAAGACGGGGCTGAAAGTCTTGGATTCACAGAAGTCTGGAAAAGAGTTGAAAATAAAATTGACTCTATTTAAATCAGGTTGAACGAAGGCCATAGTCATTTGATTGTTTAATTACTATTGCATTGAGCCTCGTGTGGTGAGCTGTTGAGTATTCTTGGTAAATTGCATACTCAATAGCATATAAAGATTATGGTTAATGAATCCGGAAAACCAGAGTTCTGGGAATCAGCATTTGGCGAAAAACAGGAGATGTGGGGCTTTGAGCCGGCAAAATCTGCTGTACTGACAAAGGATTTTTTTGTTCAGAAATCTCTGAAAAATATTTTGATACCTGGAATTGGTTACGGAAGGAATGCACAAATTTTTAAAGAAAACGGGATCACGGTAACAGGGATCGAGATTTCAAAGACTGCCATTGAAATGGCGAGAAAACATTATGGAACAGATATGATTATTCATCATGGCTCTGTAACTGATATGCCATTTGATAAAAACCAATATGACGGGATATTCTGTTATGGTTTAATTCATTTATTAGATAGTAGTGAAAGGGAAAAGCTAGTTTTCGATTGCTATAATCAGCTATCAGAGAATGGTTATATGGTATTTACGGGTATTTCAAAAGAAGCGCACACCTACGGACAGGGCAAGTTTATTAGCAAGGATCGCTATGAAATATATGATGGTGTAAACATGTATTTTTATGATAGGGAATCGATCCATGCAGAGTTTGACCAAGCAGGTTTATTTGAAATTACAGAAATCAGCGAGAACCAGCCGTTCTTTTTAATTAAATGTAAAAAAGGAGACAACTAGATAATAAAAGGGGTCTGTTTTTAGTCAATTTAAATTGAGAATCTATTTTCGCTATATTTAGTAACCAATGTAAATCGCATGAAAATAACGCTCCTCTTAGCATTCCTGATTGTATTCTCATCTGCAATGGCACAAAGCCATGACAAAGTAACCCTCTCAGGTACGGCCACCCACGAAAAGATTGACCATATTTTTATCAATGAGCCTTTGTTATTTTACACACAGGAGCCTAAAAATCTATTGACGTGTTATACACAAAACAATCAGCTTAAGGGCGCTTTTGGCATAAACAAACCCCAGTTTGTTTATTTGAGTATAATGTTGAGGAATTGGCAGGTATATGTAATGCCAGGAGACACCATAAGATTTACGATTGATGGCGCAGGTCTGGATGCAAAGATTAAGTTTTTTGGGAAACATGCAGCTAATTACCAGGTGTTTGCAAACATAACTGATTTTACGGGAGGTCCGCAAAAGCCACCAAGATATATTATCAGTAAAGAGCTGCGGCACAATAAAAACAATTTACTGAATTATAAAATAACCCTTGATAAATGGTATAAAGATAAAAACGAACAATTGGAATCGCTTTTAAAACTTTACCCTATTTCTAAATCACTTACTCATATTGCTAGAAGTAAGATTGGGTATTATTATGCGAATTCCTTGTATTCACCGGTTTCAGACATGGCTGCAGACAGCGTTCCAAAGGAATATCTTAACGAATTGAAAAAAATCGGATTTAACGATGACCGCTTGTTAAGCGCTAATGAGTACAAGTATGCAGTGTATAATCGATATGTAAGGTTTAAAGAAATTGAAGGCACGGTGAATTTGAAGGAGATTGAAAAGAAAATAAAGAGTGAGTTAAAAGGTAAAAGTAAAGATTATGCAATTGCAAGTTTAATTGGTGCCTGTGCGCAGAGAAAAATTCCAATAGATGACAGCGCTTTATCATCCATGATCCGGTCTGCTTATACTGAGGTAAAGGATCCCAGCTATTTAGCGTACATCAGGGAATCTGAATTAAATTATTTCTTGTTGAACAAGCCATTGACAGATAAGGTATTAGATGGCACTTTGTTGACCACTTATTCAAATGGAATGAAGAAGAGTTTAAGAGAAGTATTAGCCGTTTATCCTGGAAAGGCTGTATATATAGATTTGTGGGCGAGCTGGTGTGGCGCTTGCCGAGTAGATATTGCCGAATCTGCCGATGCAAAGAAATGGATGACGGAAAATGGTGTTGCAGTAGTTTACTTTTCACTTGACAAAGACAAAGCAGCCTGGATGAAAGTGACTGTAAGTGATAAAATAGAAAACGATCAGTACCTGGTAGAGAATGAGTTCTCATCAGAGCTCTCTAAATTTATGGGGATCACGAGTATTCCAAGATATTTACTGATAGATAAAAACCATTTTGTAAAAAGTATTTTTGCTCCAAGACCCCTGGAAAGTGATTTAACACAGCTAAAGTCGCTGGTGAAAATATTTTAGTTGTAGTTACCAATGCATATTTGGACATTTGCAATAGTTGTTTGACGATGAGCAGGTTGGTTACCAGCCTATTATGAAGTAGATTTATTTTAAATCATCTTAATCTCTCAGTATGAAACTATTCAAACTGCTATCCCTTGCAGCAATTGCCGGTTTGTTGGTTACCGGAAGTATGACCAGCAGAAATCATCATCTTCTTTTCTCGGACAGTGCGCCTTCGGGGATTCTTTCACTGGAACTTACCAGGTCTAATAGTATTCAATACCGGATTTTTTCGGAATGGAACCGCCCTGAAAATTATGTTTTTGAACGGGACTGGACAAACCCGGCTGACTCGGTGACAATGGATAGCACTGTGTCGCCGGGTAAAAAGATTAAGTATAGTGAGCCGGGGGAAAAGATTAGGGGTGTGGATGCGGTAGAACGCCAAACGCATGCCGACTATTGGTTTATACTTTTTTATGTGTTTGGATTGATTTTGTTGTTTTGGCATTATTACCGGAATGTTTATCCTTCAAAAGACAGAATTACAAGCAGACAGTTTTGGCTGTTTTCGGGAACGGTAATAGCGATTGGTATTCTGGATCTTGTCGAAAACTACTATATCCTGGAATCTGTTGATCTTTTTAAAAGGCTAAATCCGGAAGATCCCTCGCCAGATAGGCTGAGTGATTTTGTGAAATCCGGAGTGGCAGCTTATGTTTTCTATCCCGCCTTGTTTAAGTTTATTCTCCTGTTTATAACGCTGTACTCATTTGGTTGGTCTATCAGTATTTTTAAACGGCTTACTGGCTGGCTTTCGGGGCTATCCGATAACTTTTTATTTGGATTACGTTTGGGATGGATGTTTCGTATTGTGCTGATTGTACTTTTTGTGCTGTTTGGATTTTTGATCTTTTCTGATCAGGGCCAGGATCTGCTGATTACGATTAATACCTCCTTTTGGGGAACCATAATCTTTCTTTTTTCTATCTCGGTTTTAGCGACGATAAACTGGTATCTGCCCAAGCTATATGCTGGCGGGTTTACGGATTTAATGTTGACGGTGCCAAAAGGTTTTGTGATGGCTGGAAAGAACTCGGTAAATTATGCCCGGTTGTTAKGTGCGCTTACTTTTTTGATCCCGGCTGTGGGTATTCTAAAGACCATGCAGCAGTACCATATGCCTTATCTTTTGGATGATGTGCCTGTGATGGTGATATTGCTGGTTGCCTTGGTGGGCTACAAGCAAATGTTAAAATACAATACGCTGGACTCTTTTTTTGCGCCACGTGGGGTGTTTTCCGCTTTGCGCTATATGATGGTAATGGTGCTGTTTTTTCTCTTGATGATCGCCTTCTATTTCATCAGGGATATGGAAGTGGAACAGTATGGCCGGCTTTCATACCTTTCTCTGGATCTGTTTTTATTATCTTTTGCTTTTCTGATTACTACCACTTACCGGACTAAGATTTCGTTTGTCCAAAATATAGAGGTTGCACCTGTTGTACTGATTGTTGGCTTGCTGCTGGCTGTGGTGTTTATTCTGTTTAATATTCCCCCGATACTCTTTGCGCTTATTGCTAAGTTTAGGTTCTTTACACTTTCCATTGTTATTGCTGCATTGATCTGTTATGCGCTGATATTCTCTTATCTGCTTGTATTAGGTAAACGGACTAAAGTGCAATGGATTACGCTGCTTCTGTTAATAGGGTTTTTGGTCTCTTATGTAAAGATAAGTGATTTTCATAAGGTGAATACCGTTGTGGCCAAAGGAGAGGAGCCAGTGGCATTATCTACTCATATCCGTAGTTGGCTGGAGCATAGACGAGGAGAAATTGCGACATACCAGGCTGAGCACAATAAGCCTTACCCTGTATTTTTTTTAAATTCTTATGGCGGCGGGATCAGGGCCTCCGTATGGGCCACTATGGTAGTGAGTGAACTGGATTCCCTGGTACTTGCCTCACGTGGCAGTAAGCAGATAAGTGATGATTTCCAGCATCATGTATTTTCCTTTTCAGGCGCATCTGGCGGGACTATAGGCTTTTCTCTTTTGACGGCAGACAGAGTTAAGGCAAAAGATAGTATCTCTTCCGGAAGGTTTTACCCTAATAACACCAAGGTATATGAGTACGATTACCTGACAGCGAATGTAGTGGGGGTTTTTGGAAGGGACCTGTTTATGACCATGATTGGAGGGAATTGGTATGACGATCGTTCGCGCCTGCAGGAACGAGGTTTTGAGGGGATACTGAAGGATAAGTTTGGAATGGACTATGATATCACATTAAGAGAGGCCTGGAAGAAGGATAATATGGACTTGCCCTTGCTTTTTTCCAATACCTATGATATTAATACGGGTAAGAAGGGAATTGTTGCTCCTGTGTTGTTAGAGAAGGATGATTTTCCAAGCTGTGTTTTTATACAGGATTTGATGAGGGCAAAAAAACTTGACCTGCCACTTTCTGCAGCCGCTTTCCTGAGTGCGCGTTTTCCGTATGTATGTCCGACAGGTAAGTTTGATGAGAAGCATCATTTTACTGATGGCGGAACACTGGAAAATTCTGGCGCAGAGACCTCGAGGCAGGTGATTGCTGTATTTGAGCGGGTGCTTGCAGAAGATGAGTTTGCGGGGCTGAATGTTACGATAAATGTGCTTTCGATTTCTAATAGCATTCTATCTGTTGAGTATCCAACTCAGGATAAGAATTTGTATGAGGTAGTAGCTCCGGCATTGGGGATTTTGGAGACCATTAGTAGTAATGCACTTAAGGCTGATACGATTAATAAGGTGATGGCAGCGCGACAAAAAATGAAAGGGTGGAGCTATAACAAAATTCAGCCCACACGGGAGATGATTGCGGGCAACTGGCCTGTGCTGCCATTAGGCTGGCAAATCTCGGATCATGCGTTGGAGGTGATGAAAAAAAGTATTAAGGATCAGCGGGCAAAAATAGAAAATGTACTGTTGGTATTCTAATCTTGCATCCTTATCATGCACTTTACATCTGTTTGATTGGGGTAGAGTTCAACACAGTATCCTTCCATATCAATTCCCGGCAGATCGGTTAATTGGTCAAAGGCTTTGCCTATGGCTGGTATATCTTTCATGAAATCAGTAATGGTGATACAGCTGTATCTACCGGCCTTTATGGATATTGTTTCCAACCCAAGGGCTTTGGCTTCACCAGGTTGCAATTCTTCGGCTGCGGCTTTATAAATAATGCCTCCATCGTTCTCGGGACGTGAAAGACCGAAATATTGTCGGTTTTCGTTAAATGATACAAGTGAATGCAATTTTTGGTGAGCGGCCATTACTC
>NZ_JBFTNT010000267.1:0-5913 GCF_056397585.1 Pedobacter sp. 05L430
GGATTACCTTGCCGACACCCGGACCTTCAACACTTTAACCCAAAAACTCAATAAACACCACATTAGTGCAGTTTTCGACACCCTCGATTATGAAAAAACATTGATCGCAAACATCAACAAAAATATAAAAAGCATCAAACCGTCAATATTAATTATGTTCAGCAATCAAAGGAGAACAATTTTTGAAAAAATCTTTTTATCCAGTATTTCTGCTGAATTTTCTTCCGTTTCCAAGCTTCCATTACTGGTTTTCAGGAAGAAATAGCGATACAATTCATTCACCTGAATTATCAAACTCAATACATTTAATTTTTCCAATCATGAAAGCAATTTTTTACAGCACAAAATCCGTTGAGAAATCCCTGATGCTACATGCCAATAACCAAAGGCATGACCTTGTTTTTACCACACGGACATTGAGTACGGAAACCACCTCATTTGCCGAGGGGGCAGATGCAGTGGTCGTCTTCACCAATGATAACGTCACCGCACCTGTTATTCACAAGCTGGCAGCTTTAGGGATAAGGTACATTGCCACCAGATCTGTTGGAATAGATCATATTGACAGGGTCACCGCAGAAAAATATGGAATAAAGATCGCAAACATACCGGCCTACTCACCCCAGGCGATTGCTGAACATGCTGCCGCCCTTGCCCTTGCATTAAGCCGTCATCTGGTGCAGGCAAGCCAACAATGTCAACATTTTAACTTTAGCCTGAATAACTTAATTGGCTTTAATTTCTACGGAAAAACAGTAGGCTTGATTGGCCTGGGACACATCGGCAAGGCGGCAATACCAATTTTCAAGGGACTTGGGTGCAAAATTATCGGATATGATATCCTCCCCGGGCAGAATTTACCCGACATTGAGATGGTTGACCTGGATGCTCTGTATAAAAATGCTGACGTCATTTCCCTCCATATCCCGTTAAATGAACAGACCAAACAAATTATTGACTGCACGAGCATTGAAAAAATGAAAACAGGAGTGATGATCATCAATACCGCACGCGGAGGTTTGATCAAAACAACAGACGCCCTGGATGCGCTGAAAAGAGGTAAAATCGGCTATTTAGGCCTTGACGTGTATGAAAATGAGCATGGCTTATTTTTTGAAGATCATGAAGCAGACCAGGTCAKGGATCCGCTATTGTCGGAACTGATGAGGATGCCTAATGTACTGATTACACCACATCAGGCATTTCTAACCACCGAAGCTTTGGAAGAAATAGCCCACGAAACGATAAATACCCTTAACAGCTGGGAAAATTGATTTTTATTAATGCCCCGGATTGATGAAGATAAAATGGGTGCGGTTTTAAGGTGTAATTTACAAGAGGCTTGCTCTTTTTTTTCTATTTGCGTCTCAACAGCAGGAAAAACCAGGAAATTTTTCGCACCTAAGATTCAATCAGAACATGACATAAATAACATAAGATATTGATAAACATTATTATAAACTCAAATAAATACTGTACTTACTTTATATCAATATATCCATTTAAGTGAAGTAGATTTCGGAACAAATTTTAATTTTTATCTGTGTTAATGGAAAATAATTGCCTAACTTACCATCTGTCACACTTTAAGTTTTTTACCTTCATCTGGAATCATGAAAACTGTATTGATCATCGAAGACGACAACGATATCAGGGAAGGCTGTGCGGAGATACTGGAACTATCCGGATACAAAGCACTTAAGGCTAATAACGGAAAAGCAGGAATCGAGCTTGCCAGCCAGCATAAGCCTGATATTATTTTGTGCGACATTATGATGCCCGAACTGGATGGATATGGAGTGTTGTATTTACTCGGCAAAAACAGTGCTACCTCTGAAATACCATTTATTTTCCTGACCGCCAAGACCGAACGGATTGATTTCAGAAAGGCCATGGAAATGGGTGCTGATGATTACCTGACCAAGCCTTTTGATGATATGGAATTAATCACTGCAATAGAAACCAGAATCAACAAATGGCAAAAACAGAAAGATGCCTACCGCAGTACATTAAATCACCTGGAGAGACTATCGCTGAACCCGGGAGATGGGATGAACGAGCTTAAAGCGCTTATTGCCGGCCGTAAAATCAAACGCATAAAAAAAAAACAGGTGCTGTTTTATGAAGGAGACAGCCCTCAGGGATTATACCTGCTTATGGAGGGCAGCATCAAAATGATCAAACGAGCCCTTGATGGTCGGCAATTGATCACCAGTTTATATAAACCAGACGACTACATCGGCCTGGACTCGCTATTGCTTGAAGGAGCGTACACTGAGACTGCTGAGGCAACGGAACATACTTCGGTTTGTTTATTGCCAAAGGAACTTATTGTAAACTTATTGAACAAATATCCGGAAGTAAGTCGTCAGTTTATCAAAATATTGTCCAAAGACATCCACCAAAAAGAAGAACAGCTATTAGAACTGGCCTACCTTTCGGTACGAAAACGCATCGCACAGGTGCTATTGCGTTTAAGTAAGACCTCAGCCTCTCCCATCCTGTTAAACATATCAAGAGACGAGCTAGCTGAACTGGCCGGAGTTGCCCTGGAAACAGTAAGCAGAACACTTTCAGATTTTAAGGAAGAGGGCCTGATAGAAAAGAATGGCAATCAGCTATGCCTGATCGACATTAGTCGCATCACCAAGTTGAAGAACTAATCTGCTGTAAAAGGGTCCTGCTGATGACAAGCGCATTTTCATCATTTCGCCAGGCAGTTCGTTTAATTGGCTGCATAAACTAATAATATAAAAACGAGAATTCTGATAAAATGAACCAACCCAGTTCAAAACTTCTAGCTGAACCACAGACTGGACTGAGGGATGAAGGATCGGTTTGACGCTAAAGTTCAATTTTATCGGTGAGCTGATTATATTCCTCGAGTAAAACAATGTACTTCCGCATCCAGTAATGCACATGCTCTTCTGGAAGAGAGGGGTCTGACAATTTAAGATGCGTTTTATCTACCTTACCAGGTTGATCATCACTGAAACTCAAATCCTCACCAAGCTCTTTGCTGAAATCATGGTTGATGATCCTTCCTATAGCTGATAATAGACTTATATCTAATGTACGCTGTTCAAACCAGTTATACAAAGTCCTTCGAGAGACCTTCATTCTTCTGGATACCTCACTAATGCTTATTTCCTCACGCCGAACTGCACGTTCCAGGATTCCCAACACATACGCCCCATAATAATTCTTAACAAAATTCACTTCATAAATTATCGGCGAGGCTGGGCTCACTCATTCCATAAAGCTGGTTTTCCAGGGTTTCATCCAAATGATAAATATCCTTGTAAAAAACCGGCAGTCCTTCCTGGATCTCACAAGTGAGGTATGTGATCTTAACCGGAACCGGGTTCCTCAGTATGAAGTTCCTTTTCTGATAGGCATTTACCGACTTCTGCATCAAGGGAATTTTACTTTCTGAACCATCGTACTTTAGTAGCAATTCAGCCAGTCTCTCCGCCTGCTGAACCCGGATGCATCCATGACTTAGCGCCCTTAGATCTCGCTCAAAAAGTGCTTGATTGGGGCTGTCGTGTAAATAAATATTGAATTTATTTGAGAATTGAAATACCAGCGCGCCTAAAGAGTTGTCGCAAGCATTGGACTGCCGGGCAAAATAATGCGCCGGATTACTATTTATCTGTCTTATCCTGTAACTGTTTATTGCAATATGCTTTCCCTTGATATCGTATATCTCATAATGATTGTGCTCAAAAAAATCCGAGTTTTTAATAGCCTGTGGCAAGAGCGTTTGCGTAAAAACATGTTGTGGAACCTTGCGGTCCGGTCCGGTAGTAATTTGAGTTACACTACTGCTCAACACAGGCGTTTGTGTTTCAGCTTTGCCCACGATTGCCTTAAAATCATAAGTGGTATCTTTTTCGTGTAGCTTTACTGAATAGGACGGAATATTGATGTGGATATAATTAAATCCATTAATATTCGCCCATCTTAGTCTCTCCATATTAATGGCAATTTTTCTTGCCTCAGTTTCGGGCACTTCATAACAGTCGTCGACATACTGTCCCTTTATCAGTCTCATATAACTTTGTAGTTGCTCATATTCCTTAGTCTTTGGTTGTACGCTGAGCAGGGTCAACATGAAGTCCTTTCCTTTTAGCGCACCGATGAGCTCAGATTCGGCACTAAATCCCTTTAACCCTCCACCATCTATCTTTGCTGAGCTAACTTCAGGGTTGAGCTTTCCGTAATGCAAATGGTTCATAAAAGTAATCAGCGCATCAGTCAGCAACAGATCATACTGAGCTTTGGCTACCTCACTGACCTTTTCAGGCTCATTGATCATGGTTCTTAAGCTGTCATAGGACAGTTTTTCTGGATGGTAATCGTTATGATTAAGTCCAAATTGAAGCACACAGTCCAGCAAAAGCATCCCCGTCCAGGTTTGGCCCGCCTTGTCTTTAGGTTTGATCCATGCATAATTAAAGCCGTTTGCCTTATAAAACCTTTTGACAGAGTTTGGATAACACAATTCAATACCGAAGGTTGACTTTTTCATTTCAGCTAAGATTGCCTGCTGAGATTTGGCTTCCTGGCATTTTACTGCTGAAACAGCACCTAACAAAAATACCAAATTCACTAAAATCTTCATATCCATTAAATTAAACCCTAAATTTCCAGGTTATTACGCGACTATTTAATGATCCGCGTCACGGATTAACTTGATTTAACACAGCTTTTTAAACCAGGAAGATCTGTTAAAAGACTCCTTATCGATTAAATTCCATGAAAGCTGTTCAGTGGTCTTGTCATTAATAAATAAGCAAAACGATCTTTTCTGAAGACCCCAGTCTGAAACCAAGCCATTTTCCCCTCAAAACGTGATGAATATCATGTATAAAACTGAGCTCCATCAATTGAAAAACAGTGAATTAAGGGAACATTTACACATTATTAAACCTTATGTTATGACACCTGCAACAACAATTGAAAACAATGAACTCGAAACAGAGTTACAGGAACTATTCCTCATTGGCAAGCAATGGACCACTGACCTGTCGTTTATCGAATGCGAATTGACCACGCTTAATAAGCTCTTTAAAAAAGCTTCCTTTATGCTGGTCAAAAGTGATTTTGACAGACTTTCAGGTCTAAACCGTATTTGCGCAGATTTGAAAAATAGACTACGCGAATATTTCGGGCAACTTAAACCACTGATTACAGATCCAAAACAAACTATTGACTTCAGTTTAATAGATCAATATACGTTGCTGGAACGGGAATTGGAAGAGGCTCTGCAGCGCCTGCAGATATTCAAAAACAAAATCTTTCAAACCAATAAGCATCAGCTAAAAAATCCCAGTTCGACTACATCGTAAATCTGCTGAAGCGGATTGCGATCGGGAAATATGGGGGCCAACTTCAAAGAGTCTTCAGATTTTAATATCATATTTACGTATGAAATTTCTAATTATTGAAGACGAAGAAGGCTTAAGGCAAAGTATTGACCAGTATTTGACGGCTGAAGGAAATATTTGTGACTGTGCTTCAAATTATGAACAGGGATATCAAAAATTGTCTATTTACGATTATGACTGCGTTTTATTGGATTTAACCCTTCCTGATGGAGAAGGGCTTCAGCTCTTAAAGTATCTTAAAAAGCTCAATAAGGCAGATGGCGTACTCATCATTTCAGCGCGCAATTCCCTGGATCAGAAAATTGAAGGATTAAGCCTCGGTGCTGACGACTACCTGATCAAACCTTTCCATTTATCCGAACTTTATGCCAGAACACTAGCGATTATAAGACGACGTAATTTCAATGGAAACAGCCTTTTGAGTTTCAATGAACTGGAAATTGACACCGCCTCAAAGGAAGTCAAAGTAAATGGCCAGCTTGTGTACCTAACCAGAAAAGAATTTGACCTTCTTTTATAT
>NZ_JBFTNT010000268.1:0-5890 GCF_056397585.1 Pedobacter sp. 05L430
ACCTTTCTTTCAGACGTTCACTAAAAAAGAAATTGTGGATGCCCACAAAGCGGTAGAGTGCTCTATTTGCCTGTCTGCAGATAGTAAAGAGGGCGTTGACGAAATGGTAAATAAAGCACAGGCCGCAGGTGCCACCATACCTAATCCGGCCACTGACTACGGCTTTATGTACCAACACAGCTTTGAGGACCTAGATGGCCACCATTGGGAGTTTGTATGGATGGATCCTAAAGGCGCACCTGAACAGTAATAAATTTGAGGAGAAAAAACATGACAAAAAGTAAGATAGTAAGGATGGATAATGTTGGCATCGTTGTAGAATCGCTGGACAATGTGATCCCCTTTTTTATAGAATTAGGATTAAAGCTTGAAGGACGGGCTACAATTGAGGGTGAATGGGCTGGTCGTGTTACCGGACTGGGCGATCAGCATGTAGAGATTGCTATGATGGTTACCCCGGATGGCCACAGTCGTTTGGAACTGTCGCAATTTCTAAGGCCAACTGTTATTTCAGACCACCGTACGGCCCCCGTGAACTCGGTGGGGTATTTACGAGTAATGTTTACTGTTGAAGATATTGATGAGGTGGTATCAAGACTTAGCAAACATGGCGCTGAACTGGTTGGCGAAATGGTTCAGTATGAGAACTCCTATAAGTTGTGCTACATTCGCGGAGTGGAAGGGATTCTGATTGGCCTAGCAGAACAACTTGGTAATAAATAAGTTTATTACGGCTGTATAATCGTCAATAAAATAATTAATTTTCTCATTTTATGGGTTACCAACTCAATTTTATCCAGGCAATCATCATCTGCGGCCATAATTCAATTTTTAGGTAATCCATTACCCCTTTTTCATCACTTGTCAAAGTCACTATTTATATGGAGTTTGATAATATTTCAACATTTTACAAGTTTTTTTAAAAAAATATAGGGCTTATACCCTTCCAGTATAGGTCTATATGGCGTATATTCTTGTAAATCTGTGCCTTCGATTAACAATACAGAGTTTTTTTACTTAATCATTTAAGGTATATGGCTCCATTTTTGTATGGGTATATATACGGGCATGGGGTCTTCACCTTGGATATTTTTTTTTTACGATGTATTATTTTCTGATGGACTTAATACGGCACGCTTTCAATTAGATGGAGAATGTATACATATAATTATTTTATAAACGATAGCGAAAAGGTATTGCTGGACGACCTTTTTGTTGATGATGCGAATAAACAAATAATTACACGGTTAATCAGTGAACATCGTTATTTTAAACAATTAAACGAATATGGTTTGCCGATTGACAACAAGATGTTACTGAATGTGAGCCAGGGATGTGGCAAAACTTACACAGTTAAGGCTATTGCCTCTGGTTTGGAAAAAAATTTAATTGTATTAAATCTGAGTAATATCCTCTCAGGATCTATTAATGATATAACACACAGCATTAAAACTGTTTTTAATATAGCAGCTAAAGAAAAAGCCGTATTATTTATTGACGAGTTTGATGAGATAAGCAAAGTAAGAAGTGTTGATGTTAAAGATGGGGATGAAATGGGCAGACTAGTTAATACAATGATTCATCTGATTGATTATTATCCGGATAATGCATTACTGATCTGTGCTACGGATTATAGTGAGTTTATTGAACCGTCGTTGCTCCGTTGTTTTGACCTTAGCGTTACGATCCGCAAACCATCACCAGATCTTCTGGATGATTATTATGATAAACTATTGTCAAGTTTTCCCGCAAGTTTACGTTCAATTGAACGTATGTACAGTATATCCTTTGCTCAGGCAAAGGATCATGCTTTGGCCGCTGTAAAAAAGGCTATGATTGATCAAATTGAATCGCGTTAAGTAGCCATAACACAAGTTTAATAAAGTGTARGAAGGGCTATTGTTGAAGAATCGTCTTCATTTTTTCTAAATACTCTGTATTATTTATAAAGTTGTTATGCCCCTCGCCTTTCAAAATAAACAATCTATCATCTTTCTTAAAAAATGAACTAAGTTTCTTCGAAGAGCCAATATATATAGCGTCGTCTGCGTCTCCATGAAAAACTGTTACAGGTGCTTTTATTTTCTGCAAAAATTCATAAGTCTTAAATTGATATTTCATATTGGAAGTATCAATATCCGGTGCAATGTTGGATATCCAATCTGGTAGGCTATAATATGGCGCTTGTAAGATAAGCGCTTTCGGATTATTGTTTGCTGTAAGGATAGCGGCAGGCCCTGTACCTATTGATTGGCCAATCACAATAATCTTCGATTCTGGATAGATCTTTTTTAAATTGTCATATACCATTTGAATGTCACTAGACAATTGAGGTTCGCTACTCACCTTACCTTCGCTCTTCCCATAACCTCGATAGTCAAGAATAAAGATATCATAATTAAGATTATTATAAAAAGGGGCAACTTTCCCCCAGGTATCAAGTCCGTCATTGCTGCCATGCAGATAAAATATCAATCCTTCCGTCTGCTTTGCCTTGAAGAGTAATCCATTTAATTTATAACCATCTTGTGTTAAGAAAGTTAATTCAGTAAAAGGGTTTGAAAATTCGAAATGAAAATCGTTTTGTAGTTGGGAACCTGGAAATAATTGTTGTTCTAACTCTTTTTGAACTTCTTCTTTTTTTAGACTGTCAACGTTTTGCCCATAAGCAAATTGAACAAATATTAGAAACGTGAGTAAAGAAATAAATAGCTTCATTAGGTAATATGTTTCGTTAGTATTTATCTGTAAATCATAATCATTTGGCCATTTCAATAGCTTTTTCTAAAATTTCATCTTTGGGTTAACCGTTTTCTGATCCTCATGTAAGCTTTTTCCGCAACCATTTGCGAACTGGCTCATCGTACCATTTCAATGCGGCATATGCCAAAATGATGCTACTTATTAAGATGATTAACGCATATGGCCATGCCTGCACTATCGTTAAACCTTTATTGTTGCTGATCCAGGCCACGTAAAAATAGACAATCGGATAATGTACCAGGTAAAGTGGATATGATATCTCACCTAAGAATTTGCAAACGCGGTTCTCTCTTTGGGTTTGCATCCGGCCACTTGCGCCAAGGTATACGATAAGTGGAAATACGATGATAATGCAAACAGAGTCATAAACTCCGTTCATCCAAAGATGCTCTGCACCACCAATGCGAGGCATATAGAGTACTATAGCTACTAAAAGGCTACACCATAGAAAGGCATTTTTAATACGGGTGTGCTTGGCAACACGGGAAAGTAACAGACCGGCAAAGAACGGATACATGACGCGCGTTAATCCAATGCGTACCTGCTCCACGTTCAGCGTCCATCCTCCACTAACGTCGCCGTTTGTGATCGCCAGGTGTACGAGTGCGATAGCAGCGATGCCAACTAAAATACTTAATGCCGTTTTGGAGAATTTTCTGATCCAGATTGCGTAAAGAATGTTGGCAATATATTCAAAGAACAATGACCATCCCACACTATTCAAGGGGTGCATCTCTTGCCAGCCACGTATATCAAGAGATAATGGCACGGGCAGGATCGTATAACCGATCAGCAGTACCAGCAGCATCTTCCAGATAGGAATAGTATGAATGAGCGGCCATAGTGTAGAATCTGTAAAATAGAATCCGATTGCGCCGAGGGTCATCCCCAAAACCACCATTGGCTGAAGGCGTACGATGCGGCGTTTGAAAAAGCTTCCTACTGTCATTTTATGCCAGCGATCGTCGTAGGCATAGCCCATCACGAAGCCTGATAATAAAAAGAAAAAGTCGACAGCCAGATAACCGTGATTAACGAATTTATCTAAATTACTTGTTGAGAATGGTTCAGCCAGGTGAAACGTTACAACGATTATGGCTGCGACACCGCGAAGGCCGTCTAATATGGGATAGTGCGGCTTGGTGGCCAACTCACTATTTAGGTTAGTTCTCATTCATTGTGTGTGAAATCGCAATTTGTAAAAAAAAGCCAACATTTCTTTGGCTTTAATTACGAATTTTTATGGTTGATAAGGCGCACGCTGGTGTTATTTTTGGGTTGTGCCAACTAATATTAAAATAGCGATTAGCTGATATCACAGCGCATTGTTGTAAGTAATTTCTTGAAACCTACTTTTTCATATGCCTTCACAGCCGCATCATTGTCGTGGTATACATCAAGACGCAGCTCAGTTATTCCTTTTGATAAAACCCATTGCTTAAGATCGTTTATCAATAGCTTATTAATCCCCTTTCCTCTAAATTCCGGACTTACAAACATGAAGCCCAGATAACCAAAGAGCTCATGACGTTCGTAAGCTTTTGCTGATCTAATTTGGGCATAACCACATCCAACGATTTCAGCATTAAACTCGATCACTAGGATTGCTGTTTGCTCATCCTCTATAAGTGTCTTAAGGTCGTAATAGAAGATTTCGCCATCCTTTAAAGTAGGATTAAAAGGACGTTCGGCCTCAACCAACATTTGTAAAAATTTGCCAAGCTTAGGCAAGTCGGCATGTGTAGCATATCTGGTAGATATATCTATCTTATTTATTTCCATCTTAAGTTTAATTTTTGGTTTGCATGTTTTTTAAAGCCCAGTCTTGAACAGCAGCAAGGACAGATGTCAATGAAATTCCTTTTTCACTTAATGCATACTCGACAGTTGGAGGAACTGTGGCATAAGCGGTCCTGGTCAGAACCCCTGTTTTTTCCAATTGTTTGAGCTCCTTAACCAACATACGTGTATTGATACCAGGGATTGATCTTTCCAATACCTTAAACCTCATTTTACCTGCCATCAGTGTATTGATGATTGTCATGGTCCATTTGCCCGACATCAGATCCATTGCTTCCTGAAATGGACAGGTGTCAATTTTATTTTGTTGCATTGAAAATTTAAAGCACTGTAAATCAATAAAACTTTACTTTTTGTTACTATTATACAAAGAGGTAACTACTTGCAAATGTAAAGTTAGCGGCAGACATTTACAATTTAACTGCAACCAGAATTGATTATGACCATAGAGGAAATTACTGCGTATATTTTATCAAATTTTAAAAATGTGAATATAACAGAAGCGAATGGTGACCTGTTCTTTATGTATGATCAGGAAAAGATGATGCCATTTGCAACTATAGTTACCAGTGACAATGATTTCGACAGTGTATCTCAGTTGAATAGAGAGGGTTTCTTTCGACTAAATATTGGTATCGACAAAGCATCATTTATTAACACCTTTGAGGGCATAGCGCTAAAGAAAGGCATTGGTGCATATGTAGACTCGGGAATAGATTTCACTGCAGAGAACATAGTGATGCCTCACCCCTTTTATGGAGCAATGTATTGGTTATGTATCGTAAAACCACGTAAGAAAAGCTTACCAGTCTTAAAAAATCATCTTGATGTAGCCTATAGCTTAGCTGTTAAAAGGTTAAAATGATAATCTGTTATTTTACTTTAAAACTGGTTTCTATTTCGTAAATTCAGACATATAAAATTAACATACCAAGTCTCTTTGAGTACAAGAAATTAATAAAAAATGAATACCAACACAATAGATAAGTTAGCACATTCATTAGGAAGAAGGGATGAAGTACCCAATCAGGAACTAGCCAATGCTATTGTACAATGCACCAACAATGAGGCAGTTCGGGAGTTGGTTAAAAACCTCCATCATAAAAGTAAGGATATCCAGAACGATTGCATAAAGGTAATTTATGAGATTGGAACATTGAAACCGGAAATGATAGCTGATTTCAGTTCGGAACTGATAAATCTTTTAGACAGTAAGAATAACCGTTTGCAGTGGGGAGCAATGACCGCTTTAAATGCGATCACTGCAATTAAACCTGAAGCAATCTATAATGCATTGCCTAAAATAATAGCCACCGCCGACCAAGGT
>NZ_JBFTNT010000269.1:0-5872 GCF_056397585.1 Pedobacter sp. 05L430
TTTAAGTGCTGCAAAGTCTGGATTGTTGTTGGTTCCGTTTAGTTTACTCTCGGCCGTTGTGGCAAAATTAGGGATACCTGTATTAACCAAAAGGCTTACGGTTTCGCAACTGGGCATAGCCGGAATGCTGTGTATGCTTATTGGCGGATTGTTTTTAACCAGTAGCGTGCTGTTTAATCATTCGCTGGTTCTGGTACTGCTATCGGCCACCTTTGTTACCGGACTAGGGATGACATTGAGCTACACCGCCCTATCGGTACTCTCTGTACAAGGCATTCCTAAAGCGCATTATGGTCTTGGATCTAGCATTGGTACAACATCGTATTTTTTAGGTGCAGGTATAGGGCTTTCTATATTAACACTGTTCATGAAATCTAAGGACATAGCCGTTTCAGTTAATATCGTATCGTTAGTTGTTTTGAGTATTTATGCGCTTATAGGATTGACTTTGATGATTAGGCACAAGACCTCCGCGTCCCTTGCAATTCTTTAAAAACCAATTAACTTTCCCTTCTTTTAGCGGAGGGTATAAACTATTCACACAGATCGGTTGACAGGGCATTGATAGGGTCTTTCTAATAGTTAACTCTCTTAAGATTATTGGGGCTGGAGAATGAAATATTAAATATATATAGTTTCGACTATCCCTTGTAGCATCAGACCTTACAAATGGTTCGGTCATGGCATACTAACGAAAGGAGTTATATAGGTGTTTCATAGGTGTATTGTAGGTGTACACACCTATGAAACCTGAATGAAACGGAAATGTTATCCGGATATTAGTATTATGCTTAAAGAACCTTGACCGAACCATTTGTAAGGTCTAACCAAAGCAAATAATTTTTCTAATTCTCTGAGATGATTGCCTGAATCTCTGCTTCAAGATCAGGTAATTTAGATACTATTATATCCCAAACGATGTCATAATCTACTCCAAAATAATCGTGAATTAACCGGTTACGTGTATTAGACATTTTTCTCCATTCTATATTGGGGTATATAGCTTTAAACTCATCATCAATTTTGGTACTAGCCTCACCAATAATTTCCAAGCTTCTAATTATAGCCCTTGATAGAACAGGATCGTCAACTACCAAGTCTCTATTTTCCCTTTGACAGCGTTTAGTATAAAAGAAACTTCTTCAAGAATATGCTTAAATAACTTAACATTAGATGGCAACATGCTCAGCTTGTTTTAAAATATGTGAGCCAATATATTTACTTAGTGATTGTGGTGTCACCAGCTCTACTTTTCTACCTAGCAAGTCTTCTAAGAAGAATGACAAATCCATAAAATTATCATAGCTTTTTTGGCTGGGGTCGAAATCGACTAAAAGATCAACATCACTATCCACATCAAGTTTCCCAGAAATAAACGAACCAAATATGCTCAAGCTCGAAACTCCATAAGATTTCAGCTTCTGGCTATTAGCCTTAAGTAATGATATTAATGTCCGTTTATTCTGAACTGCAGTTTGCATAACACAAAGATACTAAATAATGACAATCGTCATAAATGTAAGCCATTAATATCAAGTAGTCGCTATTTATTTCCAGGCCTAATTAACTCATTTTTTCGGGGKGTTTTTAGGATTTTTATGATCTCTCTTTTCAGTTCCTTACTCTCGTAATATTCAATACAATCCATTAAAATAGGCTTACGCCCTTCATAGTCATCAACTTGAGTTGGAGTAATTGAGTTCATCAGTTTCTTTGCCAATGAATCCAGTTTATGGGCGTGGTTAGTAGAGCCAAACTCATCACCTACTGCGTAGTATACAGCGAGACTGATGTCCTTAGAACCAACAACTTCCTCACCAAATGCAAAATAAATGCACGCCGCCAGGAAATACTGACGATAAACCTCTCTCATTTCTTTTGGTGAAGGTATCTTTTGTGAATAAGCTTGGCTTATGAAAAAAGAAATAAAAATCACAATAGCACAAGCTTTTACTTTCATAGTATAGTTTCCTTTTGAAATTACTTATGAATTAATTCCAAATATTTGTTCCGAACAAAATGCCAATCAATTTACGGTCTTGTCTATACTTATTAAAATCTGCCGGTACGCCTAAGTTGAGTTTAGTTCCATCACAATAGTATTGATGTTGATTAGTTGAGCTAAACTGGGCGTTTTGTATTTCTATAACTTCACTATCATTATATCGATAAAGTACTATACCGTTAATCGTGGGCTGACCCGACATTTGTGAATATTCGTCCTTAAGCCAGGCTATATTCTTTAATGGATCTTTTGTTCCACATACCGTTAATACTTCTTTTCCATCAAGCGTTGCCTTTTTTTTACAAGAAACGGCAGTTATTATTAATAATAAACAAATTAAGCTGGAGATTTTTTTCATATAACATCTTCATTTTATAATGATTACATAAATCTAATACAAATCCTAAACATCTGCATCAGTTATCATGACTTAAAATATGACTTCGGACAATCTATAATTAAATACTTTCGAGATTATTTTGTTTCCTATATTTACTTATTGACCCTAGTACATAAAAGCAATAAAGCAAAACTGCTAACGATATTATGAAAGTTGGCACAAGATATTTTAACGGGTAAGGACTTTTAGCAAGATCAGTGAAATAGCAAATTATACATATTAAAGACAACGGAGCTACAAAGCCGCTTAATCCGATTAGTCCAGCGGATATCATTTCTTTAGCTTTTAAATTTTCCATAATAATTTAGGTTGGTTTGCTAAAGATAGCGATTATTTAAAACGAGCATTTATAAACCATTGGCATCCTTGGGTCACTTCCAATAATCAATGGGAAATTTCCCGGGAAAGTACTTTTGGAATTCGCTTTTCATGTTGTAAGAAGCAAAATTATCATCCTGTATTTTACCCTCTTCTGTTACCAATACATACCGGGGGATTCCATTGAACCTGAATAGCTCTCTCAGCGCCAGATACTCGTCAGCCGTGATTCTATGCGTATTTAACATCAGATTCTTTTTGATATAATCGTCATAAAATGCAGCTCCTGTATTTTCGCTATCTGTTACATATACAAAATCAAAATCAGGATTGTCCTTATATTTCTTCCGGAACTCCAGGCTGCTCTCTATTCCGGCACGGCATGGTCCACAATTCTCCGCCCAAAAATCAACGATCAACACCTTTCCTTTTATTGGGTTAATGATTTTTTTGAATACGGCTGCTGCTGTGGTATTAGGTAAGTCGTAAGCTACATTTCCTATTTTATATTTGTCATACATTCGATCCATCTCTCTCAGCAGAAAGGGTTCTTGCACGGTTTTTAATAAATCAGTGGTTTCCTGGGCAAAACTTCTCTTTTTGTACTCGTAGAACTTAAAATCAGAAGTTAATGAGCGGAGTTTGGCGATGTCGTAAACCAAATTGACCTTTTTATTTTTACTGAGATAGGCCGAGTCTAGTTTCAAAAAGCCCTTGGTTTTCTGGTTTTGAAAAAGAATCTTCCGTTCGAACACGGGGGAAAACTCAAAGCGGTTTACAAACGTCGAAAAATCATTGGAAACTAACAGCAATTGATCATCCAAATCAATCTTACTTAAAAAATCGAAGTAGTTTTCAGGCATGGGCAACTTTAATATTTCATTGTCCGGCGCCTGTTTCTGGTAGTAGGTGCGCGACATTTCGTAATCGAACAAATAAACGGCATAAGTCAGATCAACCTGGTTGGCTACCAACTTCCTTACCCTCTCCGACGTCTGCTTTACCTCCATGGTACTGTCTACCTTTTCCCTGGTACTTTCCCAATTGCGAAGCTGAGCTTGCTTAAAGTCATTGGGCGTCTGTGTTTTCCGATACTCATCTAAATTATTGTAGTCAGGGCGGGGTGGCTCAATGGCAGCTAACTGATMGTTGATCGCCTTATTGACGCCCAGGTATTCAGTGGTCTTATCACCTAGAATGATCCCGGTGGTAGTCCCTGGCTCGGCATAAAATTTTATGCTTTGATCATTAAAATGTATACTGGAAGACATGGGATGTATAGCCGGCAAGCCACACTCAAATCTTCCATCTTTGTAGATCCTTACTATAGTTGGTAAATCTTCCCTGGTAATGTTATTTCCATGGTAGATGATGCCACTGGAATATTTCGCGTTTTTATCATACCCTTTGATATAGCCAACGATTTTAATAGAATCGCGCAAGAAGAAGCCTTTTTGGATTGCTTTACGTTTTTTAAACGCCGTTTTTTCGGTCAGCCATTTCTGAACATACATCGGTACCGAAGCATCAGCTTTGGGTTGATCTGTGGTTTGTGCCTTGGTGATGAGCACGAGAAAGATGAGCGCGAGCAAGTTAAAATATTTCATGAGTTCGGTTAATTTTCAAATGAATATACCGAATAATCATTGCATTTCCACAGGCCGAACAGTATTGATAGGCTACAAATTGCCTAAATCTATATTTTAGCTATAATTTTTAGTGGCTGTTTTGAGATAAGTGAGCATCCAAACAAAAATCGCTACGATGGCTAAATCGTATAGTAAATTTAAAGATATAAAAGAGATCATGAAAGAACTTCCCTCTACCCCCTCGAAAGTCTTTTTTTGCAAATAAGGGAACAGAAAGCCTAATTCGACAAATGAGAAATGATTCCATAGTAATGGTAGTGCAGACATTAATGCGAAACACAAAACCCCAATTAAAAAATATTTCATACGTTTAAGTTAAAATGTCAATTTATGGGACTACAAGCGTTTTATAATTTAGTCATTTCACTTCGTGGTGATGAGAACACCCCAAGAATAACCCTCTATCAAATAATCTTTTTTTAAGGTATTTTTATCTATAATAAGTACACTCTGTAAATTTTCATTAGTAATGCCCGAAAGGCCTGCTTCATGATCTTTCAACAGTGGTTTACCATTCAAAATATAGAATATACTGCTTTCTTCGTCTGGACTTGGCACGTGCTTCAGATAATCATCAGATTTCGATTTCAAAGATGTCCAATATCTTTTCTTGACAAAAGAGATTGTTTCCATGTACACTAAACCATTCTCAGCCTCGGCTCCAAACCGATCTGTAGCGTTCTTACCTTTATAAACAGTAACCACAGCTATGGTATTCGGATCTACGCTATTCATCTCACCTCTAAACACCTGAACACTATCCAATATGAATACCGGATCATTTGTTGTCTCTACCAAAGTAAAAGATTCTTCAGATGGCACATAACAAGACATCACTAAATCAACACCTTCAATTGGTTGGTTTAAATAATATGCTTCGTCAATCGGATACATCGGCTTTTTGGATCTGTCAATCTTAACGAAAAAGGAAATAGTATCATTTGACAGATTCCAATAGTCTGAACAGCCTCGCGAACCCCATTTTCCCTCAAGCGTTGGAAAGCGCTTAAAGACATCTTTTGCCTTTAACTTACTAATATCAATGTCTGTATTATCAATGAACTTGCCTTTATAATCGGTAGTGAGCCTAATTTTACCGATCAAATCTCCGTCTCGTTCTTGTTGAAAGATAAGTCCTGGTTGTTTAGTAGTAGCAAAACCTTTTTTAGCGATGTATCTTGAATCTAGCTGCTCACATCCGGAAGAGTAGTTCATTTCTTCCACCTCTATTTCATGAAGATCATTGTAATTTTTTCTTAATTCAGTAATCGTGGTGCCACAAAGCGAAAAGCCTAAAATGCTGACAACAGGCTTGGTCTTTGTACTTATGGTTGTGTTTTGGCTCTTTGATGATAAAGCAAAGAAGAAAACTAAAAGGAGTAGATAAATTTTTAAGCGGTTAATTTTCATGCCCTGCAATTGATTTTTCTAAGGTAAGAATATTGTTAAACTTAATTCACTCACCAACTTCTCTTTTCTCGTTGTTTTATTATATATATA